>NZ_JAVDUS010000008.1:0-293289 GCF_031456485.1 Bacillus sp. 3255 | reverse complement strand
ACCCACGCGTTCCCATCTCGAACACGACCGTTAAGCCCTCCAGCGTCGATGGTACTTGAACCGCAGGGTTCTGGGAGAGTAGAACGTTGCCAAGCCGTATTCCCTGATAGCTCAGTTGGTAGAGCACTCGACTGTTAATCGAGTTGTCACAGGTTCGAGTCCTGTTCGGGGAGCCATTGCTTCCATAGCTCAGTCGGTAGAGTGCATCCATGGTAAGGATGAGGTCACCGGTTCGATCCCGGTTGGAAGCTCCAGTAAGTTTTTGGCCCGTTGGTCAAGTGGTTAAGACACCTCCCTTTCACGGAGGTAACAGGGGTTCGAGTCCCCTACGGGTCACCATCTTTATTAGTTATGGAGGCTTAGCTCAGCTGGGAGAGCATCTGCCTTACAAGCAGAGGGTCGGCGGTTCGATCCCGTCAGCCTCCACCATCTTATGAATATGCCGTTGTAGCTCAACTGGTAGAGCAACTGACTTGTAATCAGTAGGTTGGGGGTTCAAGTCCTCTCGACGGCATGCTTCATTGGGGATTAGCCAAGCGGTAAGGCAACGGACTTTGACTCCGTCATTCCAAGGTTCGAATCCTTGATCCCCAGTTCTTCATGAGTCATTAGCTCAGTTGGTAGAGCACCTGACTTTTAATCAGGGTGTCGTAGGTTCGAATCCTACATGACTCACTTTTAAATCATATGCGCGTATGGCGGAATTGGCAGACGCACTAGACTTAGGATCTAGCGGGCGACCGTGGGGGTTCAAGTCCCTCTACGCGCATCAAATCCTCAGAAGTTACATAACTCCTGAGGTACTCTGCGGAAGTGGCTCAGCGGTAGAGCATCGCCTTGCCAAGGCGAGGGTCGCGGGTTCGATCCCCGTCTTCCGCTCCATTATTTGCGCTCTTAGCTCAGCTGGATAGAGCATTTGACTACGAATCAAAAGGTCGGGAGTTCGAATCTCTCAGAGCGCGCCATTTTAAGTACCAAGATCATATCGGGACGTAGCTCAGCTTGGTAGAGCACCTGCTTTGGGAGCAGGGGGTCGCATGTTCAAATCGTGTCGTCCCGATATACACTCGCGGGTGTAGTTCAATGGTAGAACTTCAGCCTTCCAAGCTGGTAGCGTGGGTTCGATTCCCATCACCCGCTTTAAACGAGAAAGATCACCTTCGGGTGGTCTTTTTTGTTTATAGTGAGGCATTATACATAAATTACCACGCCATTATAGGCTCTTTTTTTATTTTAAGACTATGTGCCGCGGGCGGTTTGTGGTAAAATATTCTGAAATGAGTTTTTCTAACGTCTAGCTTTTATAGAGAGAAGCATTAATGCAACATAGTGAATAGATGAGGTGGAGAGTTATGATAGAGAATGTAGTCGGCCTACAGAAGCAAGGCACGAATAATCTGCTCCGCAGGGACGTACGTTTCTTGGGGCACATCTTGGGTGAAGTGCTTGTTCACCAAGGTGGCAATGATCTGCTGGATGTTGTTGAGAAAATTCGCGAGATGAGTAAATCTTTAAGAGCAACCTATGTCATCGAAATTTATGATGAGTTTAAGCATACGATCTCTTCGCTAGATCCAGAAATTCGTCATCAAGTGATCCGGGCTTTCGCTATATACTTCCAGCTCGTTAACATTGCCGAGCAAAACCATCGGATTCGTCGCAAAAGAGATTATGAGCGCTCATCCGGAGAATCCGTTCAACCTGGTTCTATTGAAAGCATTGTTCAAGAGCTTAAGAACAACGATACACCCTATGAAGAAGTACAAGAAATTCTGAAGTCCATTTCCTTGGAGCTTGTCATGACAGCACATCCTACGGAAGCGATGCGTAGAGCGGTGTTAGATATTAACCTGCGCATTTCCGAGGATATGATGAAGCTGGATAACCCGATGCTGACGGCACGCGAGCGCGAGCAATTGCGTGAGAAGCTGCTTGGGGAAGTACTCAACCTCTGGCAAACGGATGAGCTGCGTGACCGTAAGCCGACAGTTATCGACGAGGTTCGCAACGGTTTGTATTATTTCGACGAAACGTTATTCGACGTCTTGCCGGAGATTTATCACGAGCTCGAGCGCTGCTTGAACAAATACTATCCGCAGGAGAAATGGCATGTACCGTCTTTCTTGAAATTCGGTTCATGGATCGGCGGAGACCGCGACGGCAATCCGTCCGTTAGAGCGAATGTGACTTGGGAGACGTTGGGGCTGCACCGTCAACTCGCTCTACAGAAGTATGAAGAAGTACTGAAGGAAACGTTGGAGCATATGAGCTTCAGCAAAAATATTGTGACGGTAAGCGATGCGCTGCTGGCATCGATTCAGCAAGACCGCGAAGCGCTCGGTAATGTCCAAGATGTATGGCGGAACGAGAAAGAGCCGTACCGCATCAAGACAACGTACATGATCGAGAAAGTACACAATACAGGCAACCCGAACATACCTGCCAGCCAGAAATACAACAGCCCAGACGAGCTTATCGCCGACCTGCATATTATCGACGCGAGCTTGAGATCCCACTTTGCGGATTATGTCGCTGACAAATATACGAAGAAATTGATTCGTCAAGTTGAGCTTTTCGGCTTCCACTTAGCCGCTCTGGACATTCGTCAGCATAGCAAAGAGCATGAAGCTGCGATGACGGAGATTTTGGCCAAAATGGGCATTACGAACGATTACAGCAAGCTGACGGAAGAAGAGAAAATTGCGCTTCTGACCGAAGTGCTGAATGATCCAAGACCTATTACGTCTACGTATTTGGATTACTCCGAAGGTACGCAGGAGTGCCTGGACGTATACCGTACGGTTGGCAGAGCGCAGAAGGAATTCGGACGCAACTGCATTAACAGCTACCTCATTAGTATGACGCAAGGAGCAAGCGATCTCCTTGAAGTTGTTGTATTTGCCAAAGAAGCCGGCTTGTACCGCAGAGAGAGCGACGGCACCGTCACAAGCACCCTGCAGTCCGTTCCGTTGTTCGAGACGATCGACGACTTGCACGCGGCTCCAGGCATCATGAGCACGCTGCTGGCGATCCCTGCTTACCGAGCAAGCCTTGACCCGGTCACACAGCTGCATGAAATCATGCTCGGGTACTCCGACAGCAATAAAGATGGCGGTGTGATCACGGCGAACTGGGAGCTGCGTATGGCGCTTCAGGACATCACGGAAGCGGCCCGTAAGTTCGGCGTGAAGCTGAAGTTCTTCCATGGCCGCGGAGGCGCATTAGGCCGCGGAGGCATGCCGCTGAACCGCAGTATCCTCGCGCAGCCGGTAGAGACGCTGGGCGGCGGCATTAAGATTACGGAGCAAGGCGAAGTGCTGTCTTCCCGTTACTCGCTGCAAGGCATTGCTTACCGGAGCTTGGAACAGGCGACATTTGCGCTGATTACCGCATCCAAACTGTCTCGCTCGCCGCAAAGGCTTCCGCAGGAAGATAAGTGGGAGACCATTATGCGCGGCATTTCGGAGCAAGCGCAGACGAAGTATCAGGATCTTATTTTCCGTGATGAGGATTTCTTGACGTTCTTCAAGGAGTCCACACCGCTTCCGGAGATCGGCGAGCTCAATATCGGTTCCCGTCCGTCCAAACGCAAAAACAGCGACAGATTCGAAGATCTGCGCGCAATTCCATGGGTGTTCTCATGGACGCAAACCCGCTATTTACTGCCTGCATGGTATGCGGCTGGCACGGGGCTGCAAAGCTTCTATCAAGGGAATTCAGCTAACCTGGCAACCTTGAAAGAAATGTATGAAGAATGGTCATTCTTCCGTACGATGATTGACAATCTGCAGATGGCGCTTGCCAAAGCCGATCTCCAAATTGCCAAGGAATACGGCAACCTGGTGAAGGAATCGCAAATCGCAGAGCGTATTTTCAACCTGATTCGGGAAGAGTATGAATTAACGTCCTCGATTATTTTGCAAATCACAGGACAACAAGAGATTCTGGATAACGTTCCTGTTATTCAAGAATCCATCCGCCTGCGTAACCCTTACGTTGATCCGCTGAGCTATATGCAGGTCGAACTGCTGACAGAGCTCCGCGCGCTGCGTGAGAACAACGAGGACGATGCGATCTTGCTGCGTGAAGTTCTGCTTACGATCAACGGCATTGCAGCAGGTCTGAGAAATACAGGCTGATATTCATGTATAAAACATAAAGTCATAAGACAGGATGATAAAGTCGGGGGCCTCGAAATCGAGCGCAGCTCGACTTTTCCTGTACTTGTACATAAATGCCCATAGACGGAAGGTGTGTAACAGCATGGGGCGTTGGGTCGCGATTGTTCTTGTCATTATCGGTGCATCCAGTTACGGGGTGCTTTCTTCTTTTATCAAAATGGCCTACGGACAAGGATTCACGGATGGACAAATTACACCGGCACAAATGACGATGGGGACCTTACTTGTATGGCTGGTAGTACTTTGTCACAGACGATCATGGGTCAATCCTTTGACAGGACCCTGGATAAAGCTAAGCCTGATCGGGATATTCGGATTGGCGCTAACGACGGCGTTTTACAACATGGCCTTGGAGGCATTGGATGCTTCCTTGTCGATTATTTTGCTGTTTCAATTTACCTGGATGACGATTGCCATGGACTGTTGGCGACAGCGCAAGCTCCCTTCGCGGAGGGAATGCATAGCGATCTTGTTCATTCTGCTGGGAACATTGCTGGGGGTGAACGTTTGGGAAATGAATTTGGAACAGCTCAGCTACACAGGAGTGTTATTCGGGCTGTTGTCGGCTCTAACGTACAGCGGATTTCTATTTTTCACAGGTCAAGTCCAAAGCACGCTTCCGCCGCTCATGAACTCCGCCATGATGCTGACCGCTGCTCTTCCCGTGATGTTTATCGTATATCCTCCGACCGTATTCTTCCAGGAAAGTGGAAGGGTGCTGCTGCTCTGGGGGCTGCTTCTAGGCTTCCTGGGTCAGGCCTTGCCCACCGTCTCTTTTAATATGGGAATTCCACGTATTGGCAGCACGCTCGCCGCTATGTTAGGATCGATAGAGCTGCCCGTGGCGATCATCGCAGCCTTTCTAATTATTGGGGAGCCGGTTAATGGGATACAATGGTTAGGGATGGGGTTCATTTTGGGTGGTATTCTAATTTCTGAAAACAAAACGTAACTTGCTGCGTATGTAATAAGAAGGGAATCGAATTGCCTAAGAAGCCGGAGGAAAACGAAATTGAATTTTGTAGAGGCACGTCTGGCTAAACTGGCCAGGAATGGGGATCGGAATGCTTTTGCAGAGCTTGTGGAGCTCTATAAGGATAAGATCTTTCACTTGGCTTACCGCATGCTGAACAACAAACAAGAAGCCGAGGATGCGGTGCAGGAGACGTTCTTGCGCGTATACACGAACTTGCACCGATATGATGAGAATCAGAAATTTTCTACATGGATTTTCCGCATAGGGACGAATCTATGCATCGATAAGCTGCGCCGCAGGAAAAACACGTATTCCCTGGATGCGGAGATGCCGGATGGCGAAGGCAATGACTACTATGCCATGCTGCCCAGCAATGAAGACACACCGGAGAAACAAATCATGGTATCGGAGACGCAGGAGCAAATTCGCAGGGCCATTGCCACACTGCCGGAAAAATATAAGTCGATTGTAGTATTGCGCTATCTGCAGGATATGTCCCTCCAGGAGATTTCCGAAGTGCTGGATATGCCGGTTACCACGATCAAAACCCGCGTACACCGCGGACGTGAATACTTGCGGAAACGACTGGAGCAGGAGGAACAAGATGCCAATACAAATCCTGTTCCAAGATGAAACATATTTGAATTCCAAACGTAAGGTATACCACAACATGCAAAAGTCTAAGAAAGGGGTGGCTGCACGATGAATTGCAAAGAGGCCCTCCCGCTCATCCATGAATACCTCGACGGTGATTTGCAAGGACCGGAATCCCGGCAGTTAAAGGAGCATTTGATTGCTTGCCAGGCCTGCAACGCGTTGTTCAAGCAGTTAGAGAAGACGGAAGCGCTGGTCAGAATGCTGCCTCCCGTGAAAGCTGCCGACATACTGACGGCACAGATCATGAACGGTCTTCCTCCCATGAAGCAGAAGAGCGGCTGGATGGACTTTATTCGCAGACATCCCGCTGTATCTGTAGCTGTCGTGTTCGGCGCCGTGATGTTCGGAAGCTTCATGTCCATGTGGAATGACGATACGAACTTAATGGTCAAGGGCAGCAACCTGCAGGATGTCGTGATCCAAGGCGATACGGTGATCGTGCCGAAGGGACATACGGTGCAAGGGGATCTCGTTGTACAGCGCGGTAAGCTTCAAGTGGAAGGCGATGTTACTGGAGATTTGACCGTCATTGACGGTTCGTTAAACTTGGCATCAACAGCGCATATCTCGGGGGAAGTTACGCAGGTGAATGAAGCTCTGGGCTGGGTTTGGTATAAATTGGGCGAGTTCGTGGGCATGCTATCGAAATAGTCTTCAACGTCTTCTTATGGCAGTAAGCCGAAGGGGACGTTTTTTTTGTAAATCTATAGGTACATGGAACCAATTAACCTGGGAAACACTCAGATAGAGATAGAAAAATAGAAGTATACCTAGGTTTATGTTATGATTCTAGATATAGAGAGATCACTGTGTTCAGTCGCCTGGGGGAGAATAATAAATGGACTTACTCACGAGCATCTCGGCAAAGGATATCGTTGATATTCTGATCGTAAGCTATGTGATTTATAAACTGATCCTATTGGTGCGGGGAACGAGGGCCATTCAGCTCATGAAAGGTATCCTTGTAGTCGTGATCACCTGGGTATTCAGTATCTGGTTTAAACTCAGCACGCTGCAGTGGATGATGAATCAGACCTTTACGTTCGGAGTTCTAGGCGTTATCATTATCTTCCAACCGGAGCTTAGACGAGCTTTGGAGCAGTTGGGCCGCGGCAAGCTGTTCAGCCGGTCATCCAGCGAGGAAGATCAAGATGTTAACAAGCGTATCAGTGAGGTCATCCGGGCAGCGAATTATTTGGCGAAGAGAAAGATTGGGGCCTTGATTGTTTTCGAGAAAGAGACAGGCTTAACGGACTATGTAGAGTCCGGGATTGCCATAGAGAGCAAGATCAGTGCGGAACTCTTGATTAATATTTTCATTCCGAATACGCCGCTGCATGATGGCGCCGTTATTATTCGGCAAGGCCAGTTAATGGCTGCCGGCTGCTATTTGCCGTTGTCGGAGAATCCGTTTATCTCCAAGGAGCTGGGGACCCGGCATCGTGCCGCCATCGGGATGAGCGAGGTTTCGGACGCCATGTGCATCATCGTCTCGGAGGAGACGGGACAGATATCGTTGACGATGAACGGACATATTGTGCGGGATATCAAAGAAGAGTCTCTGATTGCGAAGCTGTTCGAAGAGCTGAAGCCGAAGGCGAAAGCGAACGAGAAGAACCCTTTCTTGAAATGGAGGGGCCGTTCGAATGGATAAATGGTTAAGGAATACGAATGTTGTAAGGATCGTAGCACTGGTTATCAGTATTTTACTCTGGGTTGTCGTACATATGGAAGAGACGAACATATCGGGGAGCTCACCACTGAGACAGCGCGAAGAAACGATTAATAACGTGGCTATCACGACGAAATATGATGACACTCATTATCACATCCTGTCTATGTCTCCATCGAACGTACAGGTGATTCTGAGCGGCAAGGAATCTGCGGTGAAGAAGGTTACCGCCAGCAATACGTACCAGATTGAGCTGGATTTGACCCAAGTGGGCAAAGGAGATCACCAGCTCGCTTTGAAGCCGGTAGGCTTTCCTTCGGATGTCGAAGTGCAGATCATTCCAAGAACCGTTCATGTGGTCATTGAGGAACTGCAGATGAAGGAAGTGCCGGTTGTCATTAATGTCAAGGGCACGCCGGCAGCCGGGCTGAAGGCGGGGCAGCCGATCGTGAAGCCGAACAAGGTCTATATCACGGCGCAAACGAGCAAGCTCGAGCAGATTGAGAACGTTCGCGGCGAGGTATCCGTTGATAAAGCGCAGGCTGCGGTGACGAAGCAGGTGAAGCTGCAAGCATTTGACAAAGACGGCAAGGAGATCAATGTCAATATGAATCCGTCGGTCGTGGATGTCGAGGTTCCGATTACGAGCCCATTCCAGACGATTCCGCTGCAGTTGAAGATCAGCGGGGAGCCGCCGAAGGGCTACGCGATCTCGATGGTTACGCAGAATCCGGACAAGGTTACCGTCTATGGCACACAGGACGTTGTGGACCGGTTGGAGTTCTATCAAGGACCGCAGCTCAACATTCAAGATTTGAAAGAAACGAAAGAGTTTTCACTGGACATTCCGCTCAGGAATAAAGTAACACAACTGGATCCTGCCAAAGTCACGGTGAAGGTGGAGATCGTTCCGTCCATCACCAGGGCGCTGGAGAATGTCCCGATTACGATCATCGGGGGCAATGAGAACTACGTAACGAAAGTGACGACACCGGAGTCTGCGCAGCTGAACCTATCCGTCGAAGGAGCTCCTGCCATCATCGAGCAGTTGAAGGTTCAGGATGTGCAAGCGATACTGGATGTCAGCAATTTGCCGCCGGGCAAGCATGAGTTGAAGGTATCGTTGAACCTTCCGACTTATGTGAAGCTTAGTGCGCCGCAAGATGTGAAGGCAGTCGTCGAGATCAGCGAGAAAACGCCTGCGTCACCTGCAGCGTCCGCTGCGGCAGGGGGAGCAGGAGCCGCAGCGACAACAGGACCCGCGAAAGTAACAAATCCATAATGGGAATAGAGAAAGAGGAGAATAGAGACATGGGGAAATATTTTGGTACGGACGGTGTGCGCGGCGTCGCCAATGGCGAACTGACACCGGAATTGGCATATAAGGTTGGCCGCTGCGGCGGATATGTACTAACAAGACAGGCGAAGCATCCGAAGGTCGTGATCGGGAGAGATACGCGGATTTCGGGTCCAATGCTGGAAGCTTCCTTAGTAGCAGGTCTGCTGTCGATTGGCGTAGAAGTGATCCGCATCGGTGTCGTCAGCACACCGGCGGTCGCTTATTTGACGAAGAAGCTTGGAGCGGATGCGGGCGTGATGATTTCCGCTTCCCATAATCCGGTGGAGGACAATGGGATTAAGTTTTTCGGCGGCGACGGCTTCAAGCTGCTCGATGAGACGGAGAACGAGATCGAACGGCTGCTGGACGCGGCTGTGGATGAATTGCCTCGCCCAGTAGGCGGCGAGATCGGTACGGTTTCAGATAACCCAGACGCGAAGCTGGCGTATCTGGCGTTCTTGAAGGAGACGGTATCCGAGTCTTTCGCTGGATACAAGGTGGTTCTGGATTGCGCGAATGGCTCCGCTTATGAGCTGGCGCCAATGATCTTCCGCGAGCTGGGAGCGGAAGTAATCACGATCGGCGCGGAGCCGAACGGGCGGAACATCAACGATGCATGCGGCTCCACACACCCCGAGAAGCTTCGCGAGGAGGTCGTGCGGCATGGCGCAGCCATCGGTCTTGCATTTGACGGCGACGCGGATCGTTTGATCGCGATCGATGAGACAGGAGAGGAAGTCGACGGCGACTTCATCCTGAGCATTCTGGGCGATGCGCTGAATCGCGCCGGGAAGCTGAACCACGGCACCATTGTGACGACGGTGATGGCGAATATCGGCTTTTTCAAAGGCATTGAGAAAGCGGGCTTAAAGGCGCTCCAGACGGCCGTAGGCGACCGTTACGTGATGGAAGAGATGCGTAAGGGCGGTTACAATCTGGGCGGGGAGCAATCCGGTCACGTCATCTTCCTCGATTACATCTCGACGGGTGACGGCATTCTTACGGCTCTGCAGCTTGTGAATACGTTGGTACAGTCCGGCCGCAAGCTCAGCGAGTTGAAGGGAATTATGCGCAAGTTCCCGCAATTGTTGGTCAATGTTCGCGTCGCGGACAAGAGCAAATTGAAGAACAATGCGGTGATTGAAGAGGCGATTCGCAAAGTGGAAGAAGAGCTCGGCGACAACGGCCGCGTGCTGGTTCGTCCATCCGGAACGGAATCGTTGATCCGCGTCATGGCCGAAGGGCCGGACAAGGAGCAGGTTGAGGCGTACGTGCATGATATTGCTAAAGTCATTCAAGAGCAATTGGTTTAGCTAGGCGGGAGCTTCCCCGGAAGTTGGAGATTACGACATCTTTTCCGGGGAAATCTGCGCCCATTTCGTGCTTTTCCGCGCTGCTGCATGCCATTATCGGGCGATCAGGGACATTTTGCTAGAAAAAAGAAGTTGCACGATGAGACAAAAATGAATATGATGTACTTACTCAAGAAGGAAGGGCAGGGCAGAGGTTGATCTCATAAACAATAGCGCCAGAACTCGCAGGCGGAACGGAATGTAGCCGGGAAGGTTACGACGCATGTGAGTTGACGAGGTGAAGGTGTTCGAAACATTCGGCGGGGACCTTCCGGTACGAGGAGTGCCGTTAAGTTGGAGAGCAAAAACGCTTGGGCGACCGGGCTGACAAGGATCCAACATCCCTTTTATTTTTCATGCAAATTTTTGGGTTTTCGTTGATATAGAAGTTTATTTGTTGTGTGCTTTTATCGGTTTATTTACTATGTGCTTACTTGAACAAGATCTTTGAAAAACAGCCTATCGAGGCTCATAAAACTATTGGAGGTACTACACTATGTGCGGAATCGTTGGATATATTGGAAAGCGTAACTCTCAGGAAATTTTGCTGGAAGGGCTGAAGAAGCTCGAATACCGGGGTTATGACTCTGCGGGTGTAGCTGTGTACACGGCGAACGGTTTGCAAATCAAGAAAGCGAAGGGCCGCATCGCGAATCTGGAATCCAAGCTTGAGGAGACTCCTCTGAACGGAAGCGTTGGAATCGGACATACGCGTTGGGCGACGCATGGCAAGCCATCCGATGTGAATTCTCATCCTCATACGGACAATTCCTTGAAATTCTCCGTTGTGCATAACGGGATTATCGAGAATTACATCACCCTGAAAGAAGAGCTTATGGCCAAAGGTCACCAGTTCGTTTCGGAGACGGATACGGAAGTCATTTCGCATCTGATCGCTGACCTGTATGAAGGCGATATTTTGAAAGCAGTGCAAAAGGCCGTGAAACAAATGACTGGCGCGTTCGCGCTAGGCGTACTGACGGAATATGAGCCGGATCGCCTTGTAGCGGTACGTCAAGCCAGTCCGTTGATCATCGGTATCGGCGAAGGTGAGAACTTCATCGGTTCGGATATTCCGGCAATTCTCGAGTACACGCGGAACGTTTTCATTTTGAACGATGGCGAAATGGCACTGTTGACGCGTGAAGGTGTCGAATTAATGACTTTGGAGGGGAATTTTATTTCCAGGGAAATGTTCCATGTCGATTGGGACATTGTAACGGCGGAAAAAGCCGGATTCGATCACTTTATGTTGAAAGAAATCTACGATCAACCCAAAGCTTACCGCGACACGATGGGCAGCCGCATTGCGCCGGACGGCCGCAAGGTTGCATTAAGCGAATTGACGATTAAGCCTGAAGCGCTTCGTCAAATCAGCCGCGTGCATATCGTTGCCTGCGGTACGGCCTACCATGCCGGTATGGTTGGGAAGTATGTGATTGAGAAAATGGCACGCATCCCGGTTGAGACGGATGTTGCCTCTGAATATCGTTATCGTTCCCCGATTATTACGAAAGATACGCTTGTGATTGTGGTAAGCCAATCGGGTGAAACGGCGGATACGCTGGCAGCTCTGCGCGAAGCGAAGCGCTGCGGCGCGCACGTGCTGGCGATCACGAACGTGGTGGGAAGCTCCGTTGCTCGTGAAGCGGACGACATTATTACGACGTGGGCAGGTCCTGAGATTGCCGTAGCTTCGACGAAAGCTTACACGTCTCAGTTGATTGCGTTCTACTTGTTCGGCATTCATTTGGCGCAAACGCTCGGCACACAGTCGGAAGAAGAAATTGCCGAGATGATTACAGCATTGAAAGAGCTGCCGGCTCAGGTTGAGGAGATTTTGGCGCAAGCCGAAGATCTGAAAGCTGTTGCCGAGGAAATGGCGAAGCATGACAACCTCTTCTTCATCGGCAGAGGCTTGGATTATGCCGTAGCGCTTGAAGGCTCCTTGAAGCTGAAAGAAATCTCTTACATTCACTCCGAAGCTTATGCAGCCGGTGAGTTGAAGCACGGTACGCTTGCTTTGATCGAAGATGGCATTCCGGTCATCGCGCTTGGCACGCAGCTTGAGCTGCTGGAGAAGACCGTAAGCAACATCAAGGAAGTGAAGGCGCGCGGCGCGAACGTGCTGGGCATCGCAGTGGAAGGCGAGCATGAGCTGCAGAAGTCAGTAGACAGCACATTCGTCATTCCGAAGACGCTGGATGTTCTGTCGCCGGCCTTGTCAGTCATCCCGCTGCAGCTGCTGTCCTACTATGCGTCCTTGGCGCGTGGGAACGATGTTGATAAGCCGCGGAACTTGGCGAAGAGTGTGACGGTGGAATAAATGGGAAGGACCCGATGCGATATCAGCATCGGGTCCTTTTTTCATAACGAATTCTTATACTCCGTAGGCGTTAAGCCAGTAATGAATTTAAACACACGGCTGAAGTAATACTGGTTGCTATAACCGACCCTAGCGGCAATATCCTTGAACTTCATATGGGGTTCATGAACGAGCAGTTGCTTGGCTTTGGTAATCCTGAGCCGCGTAAGGTACTCGATAGGCGCCACCCCTTTATATTTCTTGAATTCCCTGCTCAAGTACGAGATGTTCAAGCTCATGCGGTCCGCAATGTCGTTGATCGAAATCTCATCGGCGATATGCTGCTGCAAGTAAGCATCGACCTGGATCATGATGTCTTTCACAACCTTCGGGTTCAGCTCGTCATTCTCGATATAGAGGAACAGGTTCTCAAACAGAAAGGATAAATTTCGCAGCAGCGAAGGATAGTCCATGGATATCGATATGATCTCATCCAGCTCAAGCCGAAGATCGCTATCGGGGTAGGGCTTGCCTATGATTGCTTTGTTGCATAAGTGTGTAATTTTATATAAATAATCCTCGATTGCGTTTTGCGTCATCCCGCTCTCTTCCCAGCTCTGCAGCATAGTAGCCAGTTCGGTGAAAAAAGCTTTTTTCTTCTTTTGTATGAAAAGGCAAGCGAGCTTCTGCTCATCGTAGACGGGATTGCGCTGCGGACCGGGAGGTGTATGCCACCGGTTGTCCTTCGCGAAGACGATGCTCGATTGACCGAACATCAACTGCTTCCGCAGGGCGATTCTCATGGTTTGGTATTCGAGCTTCAATTGGGACAAAGCAGAAATTTTGCGACTGATAGTGACCGTAGCAGGAGTATCTGAATCGTCTAACTGTTCAATAATGCCAGCAGCCACAGCCTGGAATTCGATCTCTTGTCCGCTCGTTAAGCCGAAGACGATAACCGCTTCGTTCATCGACTCGCCTTCCAATATCCAATAGGATGGAAGCTCGGGGAACTTGGCCGACAGCAGGTCCGCCAGATCATGGCGAATCCATACATCGTGCAAAGGGCAAGCGACATCAATGAATAACTTCGAGAATGAGCCGGCACACACCAGCATGACGATATAACTTTCGTAGTCCAAATGTTCATGTTCCGATGGCCAAGCGGTATTCGGGCGTTTGATCGCCATAGCAATGATGCGGTGTTCTTTCTCCTGTGCATGTCTGATGATTCCTGGTACAGTTCTGCTCAATATACTGTTAATCGAAGAATCTGTAACAGGCTTCAGCAAATATTCCGATACACCGAGCTGGATAGCTTGCCGCGCATAATTAAACTCTTCATACCCGCTTATAATGATGAACATCGTCTCAGGCACATGTTCTTTGGCTTCTGCGATTAATTGCAGCCCATCCATGCCGGGCATCCGAATATCGGTAAACACAAGGTGCGGCTTAAGTTCAAGGATGGCTTGGAGCGCGGACCTGCCATCTGTGAAGGTGCCGACCACTTTCAATTTTGGACTGTAATTCTCGATTTTTCTTACAATACTGCGCAATATCGGATGTTTATCTTCCACCACTACCACACTAATCATGCTGTTCCTCCTCAAGTGGTCCCTGGACACCCATATGAATCTTGCAACCTCTTTCCTCCAAATTCGTAATCCGCAAATAAAAACGGTTACCGAAATGAATAAGCAATCTTGCATATGTATTTAAAATGCCTAATCCGCCGATCTGCAAATTGGCCAGCAGCTTGCCTTTCTCGAAATTATCGCGGTATGCGCTTAACTGTCGGTTGATTTCGGCCAATTGATTCGGCTTGAAGCCGGAACCGTTGTCTTCGATCGTGATTTCCCAGTGGTCATGACTGGCGAAGCTGCCCCAAATTCGGATGCGCCATGGCGGCAGTACATGTTCGAAGCCATGATCGATGCAATTCTCCACGAAGGGCTGGAGCGTGAGCTTGGGAATTCGAAGGTGCTTCAATGCTTCGGGCAGGTGAATGTCATACGCTAGACTATCATCATACTGCAGCTTCATCAGCTCCAAGTAATCGACTGAATGTCCGATTTCCTCGGGCAGGGGCACATCTTTGGATACCATAGAGGCGGTATATCGCATCATTCCGGCCAGCCGGACGCACATCTCCGCCGCGACTCCGGCATCGCTGTCTTCACAGTGAGCGGTGATTACACTAAGCGTATTGTAAATGAAGTGAGGATTAATCTGCGCTTGCAGCGCGGACGAGTGCGCCTCTGTTTCCCTGATTCGCGATTCATATTCGTTATTAATCGATTCCCGGATCTTATCGACCATGTCGCTGAACGATTGATGAAGCAGCTTAAATTCGTTTGGTTCCGCAGTTGTCACCGTCATGGAGAGATTGTCCAGACTGATGGCTCTTACCTTTCGAGTAAGCTCTTTAAGCGGCCTTGTCAGTCTCTGTATGAGAATATAATACAAGGCGAGGATTGCCGCCAATAAAAGGGAGCTCGATAACGTAATGATAACGCCATAATCGCGGACCGTCTGACGGAGTATTGTTTCGTCATCGGTGATAACCGTCGTCCACCCGGCGCTGGCTGAGCGGAAGGAGCTGAACAGAAACGACTGCTTATCCAAAGTAATTTCGCCCGAGCCCTCCCCATGGTCTCGGATGGCTTCGATCAGCCGAAGCGCCATGTCCCTTTGAAGTCCGTCCGCTTCCCCATAATAAGGAAAGAGCAGAGAGCCCTTATCATCGAAAATGAGCACCTTTTTCCCGGTGCTGTTGTGCTCCATGAGGCCTATCTGTTCGAGTGCTTGATAAGGAAGCTGAAGCTCAATCATGCCGAAATCTTTGTAATAAGGCGTACTGAATTTACTAACAACGGAAATGACGGTTTGAGGTGAGGTTGACCAGTCATCGGGATGAGGCGGAATGCGTGTGAATCGCTGGCTGACAGCTTGAACTGGATGGGCATATCGTTCCGGAATAGTCGGTACAAGCGGTTCATCCCGAATATAAGTGAAGAAGACATCCTTCTCCGGAATAAAAATAACGATTTTGTATAACTGGCTGACTACAGAGTAGATGGCGTTCAAATTTTTGGCCAGCTTTGTTTTGTAAACCAAAGGGGCTGCAGCGCTTTCATCGGCTTCGTGATACAAATCGACCATCAGCGCGAGGTTTTCCTGATTGCTCGTGTAATTGATAGCTGCATTGCCCAACTGCTGGTAAAGCATATCGATCTGATCAGATATTTTATGAACAACAGGGGCAAGATTCGTTTGATTGGTGCGAATCAGGGAACTTTTCATATAAACGTATAAATAAACGGCAAAAAAAGTGACTAAACTAGCAAAAATGACGATGAAGATGAGAAGGATCTTACCTTGAAAGCCGAATTTATTGAACATCATGTACAGCTCCGAGTTTAATCTGGAATAGTGATAGTATATCCGCAATTGTAAGCGATTAAAAGATCAGTAAAAATTGTATAAACGTTTAAGTCAATTTTGTGTATTTATGTGCGAATAAACACCGCCTATACTTGAGATGAAGAAATTTAACCACATTAACTTTTCCTTCACATCTTGGAGGAGGGAGAATGAGAAATTGTTGAAGAAGTGGATGTTAACAGCAGCAGCAGTCTGTATAGTGGCAGGTTTACTCGCATGCGAACGAAGCGCCGGTCCTCCTGAATTGGATGGGAGGGAAGGGGACAAGGCTCAGCGAGAGCCTGCCAACCGAGGAGAGAATGAGCCCTTCACCATCCGCTATTTTTCTACGGCAAGCCATTTAAACTACGGCGGTATTGTAGATCTGATAGCGAACTGGGAGAAGATAACGGGTCACGTAGTCCATATCCAATCCATTCAAGATGATCAATACGACAATGTGGTGAAAGCGAAGCTGGCTGAAGACGGTCAGGTGGACATTTTCTTGGGTGAGTATCAGAAGTACGATGTACCGAATCAATTATTAGAAATTCGTGGCGAAGAATTTGAGTCCAGGCTGCATGAGTCCGCATTGCAAATACTGAAGTATAAGGACGGCCATATCTATGCGTTCCCGGGTCCGATGGGCTTAGGCGCATGGGGGGTGTTCTATAATAAGCAGATTTTCAACGAACTGGGGCTGTCCGTTCCTAAGACAATGGATGATTTCAATAAGAATCTGGCTGTCATTCAAGCAAGAGGGATAACGCCGCTGTTTTTTGCTGCCCAAGAAGGATGGACCCTGCTGCAGCATAGAAATGCGGTTATCGGAGCGGTGGGCGGCATGGATCCGGCGCTGTGGGATCAACTAAATCACAACCTGACGCAATGGAAGGATATTCCCGCTTTCAACTACCAGTACAAGCAGGTTGAGGAATGGGTGAAGCGAGGCTACCTGAATCGAAATCTAACGGCAACATACGATCACCAGAAGCAAGCTCTGGCAACCGGTAAAGCTGCGATGGTCATCCAAGGGGTTTTCTTCGATTCCGAGGTCTCGAAGGTGAGGGCGGACGTCTCCATCGGCTTCTTCCCCCTTCCGAACAAGGACGGCACGGTGAGAATGGCGCTAAGCGGCGCTTCGCAGATGTATATTGCCAAGAATAGCCGGCATGCGGAAGCGGCCAAAGATTTGCTGCGGTATTTGTCGGAGAAAGAGCAGGTGAAGGCCTATTTAGAGAAGTCCCCGGGCATTAGCGCGTTCAGGGATGTTGACGTGTCGTCCCATCTGTCATCGGCCTTGCTGGATGTTCAAGCTGTCATCCGCGCTGGAAACACCGCCAATCATGGTGACGACGTGTATGTAGTGCCGATACCCTATGAGGAATTGGTCGCGGCCTATACAGAGCTGATGGCAGGGCGGATGACTGCGGATCAATTCGTGCAGACATATAGCGAGGCCTATGTGAGGAATGGGAAAACAGCCCAAATTCCCGGATTTAAATAATACCAACCCAATGCAAATGGAGAAAGGCCCGTCGTTAGGATAAGAATGATGGGGGATAAGGAAAGGGGAATACCATGGAGGAGACAGCCGGCGATACGACTATACTGCGAGTATCTCAGTACGGTATGAAGCCCGATACAGGCGAAGACGCTTGCGAGGCAATAGGAGCGATATTAACCATAGCAGGAGGAATCGATCATAAGGTCATTATCGAATTCGAGAGCGGCAGGTATGATTTTTATGATACATATGCAACCAAGGAACAATACTGTATATCCGGCACGGCTTCTATGCTGGATATTCGGGATCATACGAAACGCATCGGAATGCATATCAAAGGGATGTCGAACATCACGATAGAAGGTAACGGGGCCTTATTTGTTTATCATGGGAAGATGGTCCCGATTGTCGTTGACGAAAGCCAGGATATCGAAATCAAGCGGGTATCGATCGATTATGAGCGGCCAACCGTATCGGAAATGATCGTTGAAGCGGTTCATGAGACGGCCGTTGATTATGCGATTCATCCGGATTCCTGGTATGCCATCGAAGGTAATCAATTGGTTTGGATGGGCCAAGGCTGGAGGTCCTCATCAGGTCCTGCCCAAGTAACCGATCCGCACACAGGCCGCACTTGGCGAACGGGGAATCCGGTAACGGAGGCCTCTCACGCGGAGGAGCTGGAGTCTTACAAGGTCAGACTCCATTATAACCGGCGGCATGAAGCTATGCCTGGACACATCTATCTGATGTGGGAGGACAGCAGGGATCAGGCGGGGACGATAGTCGTCCGCAGCAAGAATATTGTGTTCGATCAAGTGCACTATGGCTATGCACCAGGATACGGCTTGACCGCCCAATATTCGGATAACTTGACCCTGCAGCACCTGCATTTTGCCCCAAGGGAGGGTACAGGGCGCACGGCGGCGGCATTCTCCGCTTTTGTTCGGATGATTCATTGCACAGGCAAGCTTGGTATTTATCATAACAACTTCAGCGGTTCGCATGGCGATGCCGTGCAAGTGTATGGCATGCGGGGAAACCCGTGCGTTGAAATCATAGGGAACCGCTTCGCGAGTGTTGCGATGCGAGGGGTTCGTATAGCTGCTGGAGGCAAGACCGTCATTCGTTCTAATGCGTTCCACAGAATGCCGCTTAGCGGCATTCTGATCGACAACGGTGCAGATAGCGGAATGGCCTCTCCGAGTGAGGGGGGCGAGGTGACGATTGACGAGAACTATTTTATCAAGTGCGGCGACCCTGTTGTTTTCATAGAACAGAGGAGAGAGGAGATGCCAGCTGCCGATCATATAGCCGTTAGCCGTATAGCTATTAAGCAAAATTTTTTCTATTTGGATGGCACCACAGTGGTGGATGCACAAGGAGCCCAGGATTTGGTTATCCAAGGAAACGAGGTTGTCGGTACCAGTCCGGCCCGAAATCCGATTTACAAGCTGCAGGCCTGTTCCCGGGTGGTATTGAAAGATAATGCGCTGCTTCTGCCGAACAAGCTGTTGAGTATCTCCCAAATGCCGGTAGAAACTGTCAAGATTGTCGGCGATCCAATCCGAATCGTAGAGAAATCGGAGGCTGGCTATAAACGGCTAAACCAATAGGTCAGATCGAGCAAAGGGGGAACGGTTATGGATTGGAACAAGTTCAACACGCTAAGCTTCAGACTCCTGTTGTCGTTGGCAATAAGCATTATCTTGTGCGCCTCGCTGTCAGGGTATCATACTTATGTTTCTGCAAATCATCAAATGGAGGGAAATAAGGAAGAACTGCAACACGTAACGGAGACAGCCGTAGCCATTTTCCCACAATTGGGATATAGAGGTTAAGGAGTCAGGGATTTCCTTGGAGGAGGCGCAGGCGACGGCTAAGGATACGCTGGCGAAGTGGACGGAGCATATTTTGGCGAATGCCGAGCAAATCAGCGCGACGAACGAGATGGCCCTCGAGGTGGCGAAGGGCTTCTCGGACGGTACGTCAGACGTGCTGAAGAGAGCCAATGAACAAGTTGAAACAACAGCCCAAATTCAGCAGGAAGTAATGACGCTCGGGCAAATGACAGAGGAATTGACTGCGCGTGTACATAAGTTTACTTAAGCGGCCGCGTGCGGCATATAGAAGACTCGGACACCACAGTCCGGGTCTTTTCCTATTACTGTGTTCAAATCTATGAATAGATGTGTTCATTCGTCTCATTTTAGAACAGACCCGCCCCTATTATACTTACACTAGAAACAACATCAATGAAATGAGGTGGGCCGGTACGATGAATACAAAGACAACGACCCTATCCCATAAGCAGGTTCGCAAGCGTGCTTCCGCATTTTCACTGAAGGGCAGATGGGAGTCGCCGATTGCAGGCTATTTATTCATCTCCCCGTGGCTGCTCGGACTCCTGCTGTTAACGATGTGGCCGATGCTGCAATCGCTTTATTATTCCTTCACGAAGTTTACGCTGCTGGATGTTCCGGAATGGGTAGGCATACGAAACTATGAACGCATTTTTGTGGATGACGACGTATTTCGCCAATCGTTGAAGGTGACCCTGCTCTTCGTCGTTTTCTCTGTTCCGATCAAGCTGTTTAGCGCCCTCATGGTCGCGATGCTGCTCAATAAAAATATTAAGGGCATCTCGTTCTATAGAACGTTGATCTACTTGCCTTCCCTGATCGGCAGCTCCATTGCCGTGGCCGTATTATGGAAGAACATATTCGGCATCGACGGGATCATTAACAAAATTTTGGGGCTGTTCGGCATCCAAGGTGTAAGTTGGATCAGCAGTCCAAGTACCGCGCTGAGTACGTTGGTTGTGCTTGTTGCTTGGCAGTTCGGCTCATCTATGGTCATCTTCCTAGCGGGTTTGAAACAAATCCCGGCAGACCTGTATGAAGCGTCCTCCGTTGACGGCGCTTCCAAGGTGAGACAGTTTTTTGCGATTACGCTGCCTATGCTTTCCCCCGTACTGCTGTTTAATCTGGTGCTGCAGACGATCGGCTCTTTCCAGATGTTCACGCAAGCCTTCGTCATCACGAAGGGCGGGCCGATCAATTCAACCTATATGTACGCTTTGTACTTGTACGATCGGGCTTTCTCCCGGTATGACATGGGTTATGCCTCTGCGCTCGCCTGGATCCTGCTGGTCATTATTGGTATCGCTACGGCGCTAATCTTTGCCTCGTCCCGCTATTGGGTGTTCTACGAGACCGAAGGGAGCAAAAAATGATGAGTCACACACAAAGAGGATCACTCAAGACGCACGTCTTCATGACCATATTCAGCTTGCTTATGGTGTATCCCATTCTATGGTGGGTAGGAGCAGCGTTCAAATCCAATGAGGAGATGAGCTCCCCGGGCTTATTTCCTTCGAAATGGCTGTGGACCAATTTCACCGAAGGCTGGGTGGCACTGCCCAAATACTCGTTCACCCACTTCTATATCAACACGTTCGAGCTCATTCTGGGCGTTCTGATCACCTCCGTGCTCTCCTGCTCCTTGGTAGCTTTCGGATTCGCGCGGCTGCATTTTCCGTTCCAGAAAGTTTGGTTCGGCATTCTCATGGTCACCTTAATGCTGCCCGGCCAGGTTACCATGGTACCGCAATACATCATGTTCAACGCATTCGGCTGGGTCAATTCATACCTGCCGTTCTTCGTCCCGCATGCTCTGGCAGGCGGTGTCGGCGGCCCGTTCTTCATCTTCCTGCTCATTCAGTTCATCCGGCAGCTGCCCAAAGAATTGGATGAGTCGGCCAAAATGGATGGCTGCTCCTGGCTCGGTATTTATTGGAGAATCATTCTGCCGCTCACGAAGCCGGCGCTCGTCTCCGTTGGGATCTACTGCTTCTTGTGGAATTGGGACGACTTCTTCGGACATCTGCTGTACATCAACTCCGTGGAGAAGTATACCGTCGGCTTGGCGCTCAAGCTGTTCGTCGACAGCCAGTCCGCACTCCCGTGGGGGCAATTGCTGGCCATGTCGCTGGTGTCTATCGTACCGGCCTTGATCATTTTCTTCCTGGCTCAGCGCCATTTTGTCGATGGCATTGCTTCGGGTGCCGTGAAGGGATAAAATATGTAGAAAAAAAGAGCTGCTGCCGGCAGCTTTTTCCCGTTTGTTGCAGAAAGACGGAGATAAAGGAGATCGCCCGAATGAGTCTGTTCAAGAACATCCGCATTGACCGGCTATTATTCGGCAGCTTCGCCGCTTTCATCGCCGCCTTGCTCATGCTGTTCACATGGATCAGCTATACCCTGACTTCCCGCGAACTGGCGGATAACACATTCTTGTACCAGCAAGACGTTCTGAACGAGCTGAACAAGCAGCTTGATATTCAGCTCCGGTCGATCGAGCAAATGTCGCTGGCCGCCTCGCGAAACATGGTCACGATCGGCTACGATCCGTTGGAGAACGATGTCTTCGAGCGGCTTCGCCGGAAGGACGATCTGTACAAAATGCTCGCCAGCATTACCTATAGCACTACGATGGTACAATCGATCTATGTGTTCATGGAGACCCCGCCGCAGAGCGAGCCGCAGGGACCTGTCCAATTCATAAGCCTGCAGAGGGTCCAGCAGCAGAGTTGGTATCCGCAAATTCAGAAAAACGACTTCGCCTGGATTCCCGAGCATACGCTGCAGACGAATACAGGACCGCAGCGGTTCATCAGCTTCGTGCGGAAGATGTATAATAACTCGGGAATCTATGAAGGGCTGCTCATGTTGAATGTGAAAGCAGCCGAGATCGAAAACTTGATACGCGGGGAAACGACAGGCCGCAACCGGGTTCTGCTCGATAATAGCGGCACCACGATCGCGATGACCGGAAATCCGGTCTTCGATGCCGAGGAGCTGGAGAATATTCGGAGCCAGGAAGAGAAATCGGACTATATTCGCATGCCGTCCGCGCAAGGAGAAGATGTGCTGCTCGTCTGGAACAAAGCGCGTTCCGGTTGGATGCTGGTGGAAGTCACGCCATGGAGAAATGTCATTCACGGCAGCGTGCGGTTAGCCTATATCCTAGTCTTCACAGGATTGTCCGCCATCTTCTTGGCCTCTTTCTTCACGTTATTCATTTCGCGGCAATTCACGAAGCCAATTCGGCAGCTTGTCTCTATTATGGGCAGGGTCCCTGCGAAGGGAGCGATGGCAGATCTGCCGGGGGATTATAAGAATGAGTTCGGTTATTTGTTTAACGGCTACCGCAGGCAAATGGAGCGGATCGAGGAGCTTCTGCGTTCCTTGGAAACCCAGCACAAGCGTCAGAAAGAAGCCGAAATCTTGGCGCTTCAAGCGATGATCAATCCGCATTTTCTGTACAATACATTGGATCAATTGAATTGGCTTGCCATCGAGTCCGGGCAGGAGAAGATCAGCAGAATTCTTTCGTTAGTAGGTAAAATGTTCCGAATCGGCCTCTCCAATGGAGCGACCATGATTCCGGTTCAGGACGAAATGACGCATGTCGAATGCTATTTGGAAATTCAGAAGATTCGCTGGGGGGAGCGGCTCACCTATAGCATCGTCATGGATGAGGCGATGAAAGAATTGTACATGCCGCGAATCACGCTTCAGCCTTTCGTTGAAAATGCCTTCATTCATGGATTCCATGGCAGGAAGTCAGGAGAGATCCGGATCGAAGCCCATGTGCGGGACGGGGATATTATGTTTGATATCACGGACAACGGCGTCGGTCTTCAGCCGGGCTGGGAGCGGGAGAAGCCGCGGAAGACAGGCGGCTACGGCATCCGGAACGTCAAAGAGCGAATTGCCGCCTATGTCGGCGCGCCCTACGGAATTACTATACGGAACTTGGAGACCGGGGGGACCCGGGTTACGATTCTTTTGCCGATCATCGAGCATAAACCGGAGACGGAGGAACGGATACATGTGGAAAATTCTGATTATTGACGATGATTTCCAAGTGTTGGAGGGTATGAAGAAGGCGATCCCGTGGGAATCGCTTGAAGCCGAATGGGCCGGTGAAGCGGTGGACGGCAAGGAAGGTTTGGCGATGATTCGGGAAACTTCACCGGATATTGTCATCACCGATATTTATATGCCCGTGATGAATGGTATGGAAATGATCGAACAGCTGAAGAAAGAGAACTTTCCCGGAGAGGTCATTATCCTGAGCGGCTACTCCGACTTTCAGTATGCCCGTCAGGCTCTGCGTCTGCAGGTCAGCGACTATTTATCCAAGCCGGTGACGATGGAGGAGCTGCGCGGCGTGCTGGAGCGGGTCATTAAGGAGCTGGAAGCCAAGGAGCTCAGAAAGCTCGAGCAGGAGGAAGTACGCCGCCGGCTGATGATGTATGAGCCATTCGTACAGAAGGAATGGCTGAAGTCGGTTGTGACAGGAACGCTGGACCCGGCGCTCGCCGGCGAGAGCTTGGCGCTGGCGGAGCGGACGAATTGGCTGGAGCGGGACCATCTCGTCATGGGGATCGAGCTGCTCAGCACGAGCCGCCTCCCGAATCTGACGCTGACGGATTGGAGTCTGTACCGGTTCGCGCTCGCGAACATCATCCGCGAGATTCTGGCGGAGGATTGGCCCGACGCGCAGTTCGTGGAGCTGCACAGTCATCATGCGGCCGTCTTGTTTCATCTGGCGCCCGGCAGCAAGGAATTAGCGAAAGTTCAGCTCATCGGCGAGAGGATTATGGATTGCATCCACACCTATCTGAAGCTGGACGTTCGGATCGGCTTCGGCGGTGTGAAGACAAGCTGGACGGCAATCTCGGATTCCACCGAGGAGGCGTTCCACCAGCTGCTTCGGCAATCGATCGTTCACGAGCAGGGTGGCCCCTTGCTGATGAATGCGGATAAGGCGTTCGCGATTAGGCCCGTCAAATTTTATCAGGAGCTGGCTGAAGCGATCGTGTATTCTAAGGAGGAGACGACCGACCGGATCATGGACGATTATGTGATGCAGTTGGAAGGCATGCAGAAGGAAGGCGCCGTAACGCCGGCTTACTTGCAGTACTTGTGCCGGGAACTATGGACGATTCTGGCGTACTCGTTATATAGTACGGGGGTCGTGCTCGATGACCTGTTCCCCGGTATCGCGTTATCCCAAGAGATCGCCGCGATACACACGATCGACGGCCTGCGCGGCTGGTTGAAGGACAAGCTGCAAACCATCGCCTCCAGCCGCACTTGGAGTGAGAATGCCAAGCATAAGGATGCTGTCGATTTCATGATTCAATACGCCCATGAGCATTATGCGGAGGAGATCAACCTGGAGGACCTGTCCAAGGAGCTGTACTTATCGCGAAATTATTTGAATCAGATTTTCAAGAAAGCGACAGGCGAGACGTTCACCAACTATGTCATCCGGGTTCGCATGGAGAAGGCGAAGGCGCTTTTAATCGAAGGCAAATATATGATTTATGAAATCGCGGAGAAAGTCGGGTATAAGACGGTTCCGTATTTCAGCTCTATTTTCAAGAAGTATTACGGCAAGAATCCGAGTGAGCTGGGGAAAAAGTAGACGGCCCTGTCAGGATTGATCATTTCTAATAGTAAGTGTGTTCATTTCTCTCATTTGTCTAGCCACCTCCTGTTTATATAATGAAGATAAGAATAAAACGCTTTCAGGAAGGGGTTTATAGATATGAAATTGCATTTGAAACGATGGGGACTGCTCTCCATGACAGCATTGATAGCGGCAAGCCTGGCTGCTTGCGGGGCTAAAACGGCAGGAAGCGGAGACAAACCTGCAGCTTCGGCAGCCTCCAATAGTACGAAACCCGTGAAGCTCCGTATCGTATGGTGGGGCTCGCAGACGAGACATGACGCTACATTGAAGGCGCTGGACGCCTATACCAAGAAGCATCCGAACGTGACGTTCGAGCCGGAGTTCTCCGGATTCGACGGCTATGCGGACAAGCTGGCGACGCAAGCGGCCGCGAAGAACGCGCCTGATATTATTCAGATGGACCCGGTGTGGTTGTCCGAATACGCAGGACGCAATCAATTGGCTGACTTGTCCCAAGGGATCAATGTGGCCGATGTCGACAAATCGCTGGTGGACTCCGGCAAGTATAAGGACAAGCTCTATGCCGTTCCGCTAGGCAACAATGCGATCGGCGAAATTTTCAACAAAAATGCGGTCGATAAACTCGGCATTCAAGGACCGGCGAACGGCTGGACTTGGGATCAATATTTCCAATTCGGTAAAGACGCCAAAGCGAAGCTGGAGAAGGACAAATACGCGCTGCAAGACAACACGAAGGATTACACGTTCTATGCGTCCTATCAAATCAGCCAAGGCAAAGGCTATCCGGTAACGGCGGACGGCAAATTCAATTTCGATAAGGAAACATGGCTGAAGTTCGTGAACAAGTATGCAGAGCTGCGCAAAGAAGGCGTGGTTCCGCCGGCGGATATCACAGCTACGGATAAAGAGTCGGATGCCCAGATGGATCTCATGAACAACGGCTCTATCTTGGCAAGACAAGGGTTCGCGGCATTGTTCCCGGGATTCGAGGGCGTGAAGCCGGGCGTTTACAGCATGGTGACGCTGCCGAAAGGGGCTCAATCCGCAGGCTTCCTGAAGCCTTCGATGTTCTGGTCGATCAGCAGTGATTCCAAATATGTGGAAGAATCCAAGAAGTTCATTGACTGGTTCATTAACGACCAGGAAGCAGCCGACATTCTGACGACGACCCGCGGTATTCCCGTTTCCAAGAAGATGCTCGATTACTTGACACCGAAGCTGACTGCGGCCGACAAGCTGCAAATCGATTTGATCAAAAATGTGGCTACCGACGCTCAAGCGTTCAATCCGGGCGCTAAAGGTTGGAGCAACTATACGGCCAAGGACTATCCGGATATCGCGCAGAAAGTGATGTTCGGCAAGCTGACCCCGGAAGCGGGTTATGACGAGCTTGTGAAGAAGGCCAAAGAATACCAGTAAAAGAGGATGGAGCCCGCTAACCAGCGAGGCTCTTTTCATTTTTCTGGCAAATATACAAGTATTTCTAGCACTTCATTCTAGCAATTTCACATTATGCACTCATAATTACTGGCATTTGATAGCACACTAGTTGTCAAAGAACGAATTGATAAGGAGATAACCGTTATGGAAAAGCTGCTACTGAGGGGGTTGTTTCTGGCTTCTGCGGCCTCAATCCCATTTGTTTTAAAGCGTAGGAACTTGTTGATGCTCTTGGTTGTGTTCTTTGCCAAATGTGTGCTGTCGGTGACGCTGGACTCCTATTTTATCAAGCGAAAAAAGATTGCCTATCCGGCTCGGCCGTTCGCCCGAATCTTCGAGGCGAATATCCTGTACGACTTCCTGTTCTATCCGTTGTTAAGTGTGATCTGGGTCAGAATGACTTATCATTCCAAACCCATGGAAATGATAACCAAAAGCCTTTACTTCAGTGCACCGATGTCTCTCTTGCAATGGGCGCTGGAGAAGAAAACCAAGCTGTTCGAATGGAAGTCATGGACCGTGCTGCATACGTTCGCTTCGATCAATTTTACATTGTTTACGATTCGCGGTTTAGTAGGCTTGCTTAGAAGAATAGTGCCTGCAGAGAGGCTGGCTAGCGTCGGTTCGGTTCATCCCGGACTGGATGAAAATCGTTATCCGATGTACGTGGAAAATCGGGTTGATCGTGCGGAGATCTCTGCCGATAGATGATTTCGCTGAGAGAACATTTCGATGGGGCGATCGAAGTGTTCTTTTTTTATTGACAATGTGTGACCGGATCGTATAGTATACAAATATATTTTAGAATGATCATTCCCAAATGGCGAGATCTTCATTCGCGATTCACGAATATATCGTTCACGATAAAGAAAGGTGTGATCGTTCATGTTGCAGGAACAACCGAAGTCCAAATTTTACTATGGGTGGTTCGTCATCGGGATCGTCTTCCTGACGCTGCTTGTATCCGCGGGAATCAGCTCTTTCCCAAGCGTTCTTATTCAATCGTTGGAGAAGGAATTCGGCTGGGACCGCGCTGCCATATCGGGCGTTATTTCCATTCGCATCCTGCTCTATGGATTCATCGGTCCATTCTCAGCCGCGATGCTGGCTAAATTCGGCGTGAGGCGAACGATGATCGTCGCCATGCTGTTCATGGTGCTTTCCCTGGGATTAACCCCGCTTATTACAGCCGTATGGCAGCTGATGCTGCTGTGGGGCGTCCTTGGCGGACTCAGCACCGGCGCGTTAGCCAACGTGCTGGGGGTTACCGTGGCGAACCGCTGGTTCGTCAAGCATAAGGGCTTGGTTGTCGGCTTGCTGACAGCGAGCGCGGCGACAGGGCAGCTGCTGTTCCTTCCGCTGCTCGCCAGGATCACGAGTGCGGACGGTTGGAGGTATGCCGTCTATACACTCATGGGTGCGGTCCTGCTCTTGCTGCCGATCGTTGCCATATGGATGAGGAATCATCCGTATGACGTTGGGGCTGCCGCGCTTGGTACGACGGATGTCGTGAAACCGGCACCGTTCCAAGGAAATCTGTTTATGACTCCAATTCTTACACTTGTTTCCGTGATGCGGAGCGGGACGTTTTGGCTGCTCGCAGGGACGTTCTTCTTCTGCGGCTTTTCAACGAATGGTCTTATCGGCACTCATCTGATTGCAGCCTGCGGAGATAGCAATATCCCGATCGTTACGGCTGCAGGTCTGCTTGCTTTAATGGGCATTTTCGATCTTGTGGGCACAACGTTCTCGGGCTGGTTATCGGACCGTTTCGACAGCAGATGGCTGCTATTCTGGTATTACGGGCTGCGCGGACTTTCGCTGATTTTCCTGCCTAACGCACTGGGCAGCGGTTATACGCAGCTTACGATATTCGCAGTCTTCTATGGCTTGGATTGGATTGCAACGGTTCCGCCGACGGTGAAGCTGACGTCGGATGCGTTCGGCAGAGAGAAGGCCGGCATGATCTTCGGCTGGATTCTTGTCGCTCACCAGGCCGGCGCTTCAACGGCCGCTTATGGCGCGGGCTTCCTGCGCGAACTGCTTGGCAGCTACACGGTGCCGTTCGTGGCCGCAGGCTTCGTGTGTCTGCTGGCTGCCGTCATCGCACTGCGCATTCATAGAAGCAGAGCCGCAGCGACGGCAGGATCCGTCGCTTAATAATTCAGCCGGTATAAGGAGAAGGTAACAAGGACGATCTTTCGTGATGTACGAAATTTGGAGGGAAACCGATGAGTATGGTTTACAAGCAATCCGTTCAATCGTTATTTCAGCCTTTTTCGCTTAAAACGTTATCCTTGTCCAACCGGATCGTCATGGCCCCGATGACCCGAAGCTTCTCGCCTGAAGGCGTGCCGGGGGCCGACGTAGCCGCCTATTACCGCAGAAGAGCCGAGAATGGCGTTAGCCTGATTGTGACGGAAGGAACCGTTATCGATCATCCGGCCGCAACGGGCGACCCGAACATCCCCAACTTTCACGGCGACGCCGCTTTGGACGGCTGGGCCCGCGTCGTGAAGGACGTGCATGCCGCAGGCGGCAAAATTATGCCCCAGCTCTGGCATGTCGGCATAACGAGGAGAATTCGGTCGGAGCCGAATTTGGAGGCGCCCTCGATCTCCCCTTCCGGCATTGATCTGATGGGAGAGAAGGCGGGAGAGCCGATGACGGAAGAGGAAATTGCCAAAGTGGTCCGAGCGTTCGCCGATGCCACAGCCCATGCCAAGAAGCTGGGCTTCGACGGAGTCGAGCTGCACGGGGCGCATGGCTATTTGATCGACCAGTTCTTCTGGGACAAAACGAACCGGCGCACGGACCGTTACGGAGGCGACTTAGTCCGGCGTACCCGGTTCGCCGTTGAAATCATCGAAGCTTGCCGCCAGTCGGTAGGGCCGGACTTCCCTCTCGTACTGCGCATCTCGCAGTGGAAGACCGGTTCGTATGAGGCCAAGCTGGCCAAGACGCCCGAGGAGCTCGGCCAGTTTCTGGCTCCGCTAGTGGAAGCGGGCGTCGATATGTTCGACTGCTCGACGCGCCGTTTCTGGGAGCCGGAGTTCCCGGGATCCGACCTGAATCTGGCCGGCTGGACGAAGAAGCTGACTGGCAAGCCGACGATGACGGTCGGTTCCGTGGGGCTTGAAACCGAGCCTTACGGACAGCATGAGGAGCATGGTTTGATCGATAAGCTGTTGGAGCGGATGGACCGCGGCGAGTTCGACCTGGCTGCGATCGGGCGCGCCATCTTGGCGGATCCGGAATGGGCGGTCAAAATTCGCGAAGGAAGGGATAACGAGATTATTCCTTACACATCCGACCGCTTAACCGAGCTTTTCTAGTGATCATGCGGCCTGAAATGCTATACTAATCTCTGTACAAAGGAGGTCGCGTATGGCTAGAAGCAAAGAATTCGAGATTAATACCGTACTTCGCAAAGCGATGGACGTATTCTGGGAGAAAGGCTATGAGAAGACGTCCATGCAGGATCTGGTCAACGGCATGGGCATTCATCGCCGCAGCATCTATGATACGTTCGGAGACAAGCACGAATTGTTCATGCGAATCATGGACAAGTATGATGAATTAATGGATACGGCTATTCTCCGTCGCGATGCCGATGATCGCCTTTCACCGAAACAAGCGATTAGACATATGTTCGAACATACCATTAGCAAGAGTGAGTTCCCGTCCAAAGGATGTCTGATGGTCAATACAGCCGTGGAGCTGGCGATTCACGACGAGGAGGCGGCAGAGAAGGTCAATCAGAGCTTCTCCAGTACGGAAGCCCGGCTGCTTGAGCTTATTCAGCGCGGGCGGAAGAGCGGCGAGATCACCAGCCGCCATGAGGATGCGCAGCTGGCGCAATTTCTGAATAATGGGCTGCTCGGGCTGCGGGTACTGGTGAAAACGACGGGGGACCGGGCCAAGCTGCAAGCCATTGTGGACACTACGCTTTCTCTGTTGGATTGAATGAATGACAGAAAACAATCATTGATACTTTAAGCCTGCCAGAACCTTATGGTATGATGAGAATCATGCATTAAGGGAGAACCGTCATGGCAAATGATCAACCATTAACGAAAGAGGCTATTCTTGAGGCGGCGGAACAAGTGCTTCGGCGCTACGGCCCGGAGAAGACGTCTGTCGTCGATGTTGCCAAGGCTTTGCAAGTGAGCCATGGGACGTTGTATCGGCACTTTCCGAGCAAAGCGGCGCTGCGCGAGGCCGTTACGGAGCGTTGGCTGCTCAGGATCGCCGACCCGCTGCAGGAGATAGCGGAGCGAGCGGAGGGCAGCGCGGCGGACAGGCTGCGGCTGTGGCTGCGAACGCTGATCCAGAGCAAGCGAAAGCATGTCATCGAAGATCCCGAGATGTTCGGGATGTATACCTCCGTTACACTTGGAGCCGTGGAGATTGTTGCGGCGCACGTGGATCATCTGATCGGCCAAATGACACGGATCATCGCCGACGGGATCGGGACCAAGGAGTTTCGCTCCGGTCAGCCGGAGGCGATGGCTAAGGCGGTGTTCATCGCGACGACGCGATTCCACCATCCGTCCCATAGCTACGAGTGGTCTTCGCCTGACATTGACACGGAGTTCGAGCTCGTGTGGGAGTTGATTCTCACGGGGATTCGCGAGTGAGATTGAGCGGGCGCAGGAGATGGACAGCCGAAGAGGATGAACCTAGCGAGTATTCGCTAGGTTTTTTTGGTTTGTCTGAGAGCGATTGTGATACCAGATGCCATATTGGTCATCTATATGATTTTTCGAATAGAATCAGCTGGGATGCAAAGCATTCGATTGAATGGATTCAGGAGGTGGGTAATCGCGCCCCAATGGACAGGATAGATGTGAATTAAACCTGTGAATACCGGGCTTTGAGAAGCGAACGTGTACAAGCGGCCCGTTTTGGTAAATCGGAGGGGACATTCCTATGCGACGAAGAGCCGGGGGGAAGATGGACGGTGAGAGAGGCTGAAGATGGCTTTTGGTTATCAAGTGACAAAATTATAAATTTGTCACTTGTAATTTGTTGTGGATATGCATATAATGAAATCAACAAGACAATCATGAATTAATAAGGAGGATTAATCCCATGAATCATTTATCCGGTAAAGTAGCTATCGTTACAGGCGCATCCCGCGGCATCGGGCGCGAAATCGCAGAAAGGCTGGCCGGCAGCGGAGCGAAGGTCATCATTAATTTCGCCAGCAACCCGGTACCGGCGGAAGAGGTTGTAGCTCGTATCAAGGCGAACGGCGGGGAAGCCATCGCGGTCAGAGCGGACGTGAGTCGTGTAGCCGAGATCGAGAAGCTGTTTCTGGCGGCGCTCGAGGCGTACGGGCAAATCGACATTCTCGTCAATAATGCCGGGATTATGGTGACCAAACCGCTTGCCGCTGTGACGGAGGAAGATTATGACCAACAGTTTGCGATTAATGCCAAAGGTACGTTTTTCGCTTGTCAGCAGGCATTGAAGCATATGAATAAAGGCGGGCGCATCATTAATTTCTCAACGTCCGTCGCCGGCATGATGTTCCCGACTTACAGCGTATATGTAGGCTCCAAAGGAGCCGTTGAACAGTTCTCGCGCCAGCTTGCGAAGGAATTCTCTCCGGCAGGGATTACGATCAATACAGTTGCCCCCGGCCCGGTGAATACGGAGCTGTTCACAGCCGGCAAGTCCGAGCAGCAAATTCAAGCCATTCAAAATCTGAACGCTTTCGGAAGATTGGGAGAACCGGAGGACATCGCAGGGGTCGTGCTGTTCTTGGCCAGCGAAGAGTCGCGGTGGATTACGGGCCAAACGATCCGAGTGAATGGCGGAATGGTTTAATCCAAAGCCTACGATGTCTTGCATTATCCGCAGGGATCATCTATACTAAGCTCAGATAGTGATTGATCAATTACTATCTGAGCTTTTTAATTTGCAAAGGAGGTCACTACGATTGGTTAAGGGTGTCACGTCTTCCGATCGGCGCAAGGATATCATCTCCGCCGCCGTCGAGATATTTGCCGAGCTTGGCTATTATCGCGCGACCACGGCACAGGTTGCCGAACGCGCAGCGATCTCCCAGCCGTACGTCTATCGGTTCTTCACCAAGGAGTCGCTGCTTGTGGCGGCGTTGGAAGTCTCCTGGCAGCGAATTCTCGAAACGTTCGGGCAGGTGAAGATGACGTCGTCGGCCGACCGGCTGGAGGAAGGCTTTATCCGAGCCTATGAGGCTGTCATGCAATCGCACCGGAATGAGATTTTGCTGCAGATGCAAGCGCAGACGATCCAAGAACCGCCGATCCGCGCGGCCATGAGGAAAGGGATGGAGGACGTGAAGCAGTTTGTCCTGCAAGCTTTTCAGGAAGCGGGCATGGAGCAGGCGGAGGAGCGTACTTCCAACTTTTTGGCAAGAGGCATGCTGTGCAACGTTTCTTTAGCGTTGGATATGCCGGATTTGATGCTAAAAAAATAGCATCAAATTTTTTTGAATATTGTTGATTGGTCGATCAATAATTTATGGGTTCGCCGAAAGGCGGGCCTCTTTTTTTTCGGAAAAGTCCAACATGTTCTCTCCTTTGGGCAAATATCGGCGGCATCATATTTGTTACAATGCTTATGAAAGCTTGTTAGCACTTCGACCCATGCTAGGATAGAAAAGTGAAAGGACAGGTAGCCCCATGATCATTACGAACGTAGAAACGTTTATCGTCGGGAACTCGTGGAAAAATTGGCTGTTCGTTAAATTGCACACGAAGGATGGCGTTTATGGTATCGGAGAAGGCACCTTGAACGGATTCGCCAAAACGGTGGAGGCGGCGGTTCACGAGCTGAAGCATCTGTACATCGGGATGGACGTTCATGATGTGGAGACGATCGCCCTCAAGATGACGCGTGACGTGTACTCGGATGGCGGACAAATCCAGGGCTCGGCGCTGGCTGCAATTGAAACCGCTTGCTGGGATATTATCGGCAAAGAAGCGGGGCAGCCGCTGTATAAGCTGCTGGGCGGCAAATGCCACGAGAAGCTGCGCTGCTATGCGAACGGCTGGTACCGGGGGCCGCGCGATCCGCAAAGCTTCCATGACAAGGCGAAGGATGTCGTCGCCAGAGGCTATACGGCTTTGAAATTCGATCCCTTCGGCAACGCTTGGCGGACGGTGGAGCGCAAAGACTTTCAGACCGGCCTGGAGATTATCGCGGCGGTTCGCGAAGCGGTCGGCCCGGAGGTCGACATTTTGATTGAAGGGCATAACCGGTTCAGCGTCCACACGGCGCTCCAATTCGCAGAGGCTATGCTGCCCTATGAGCCGGCTTGGTTCGAAGCGCCGGTGCCGCCGCAGCGGATCTCCTCCATGGTCGAGGTGGCGCGGCGCAGCCCGGTGCCTGTCGCTTGCGGCGAGGACTATTATAATCGCGAGCAGTTCGCCGAGCTGCTGAAGCACGACGCAGTACATATCATTCAGCTGGAGCCGCAGTATCTGGGGATCTCCGCTTCGAAACAAATATGCGGCATGGTGCATGCGCATAACGGGGTGACGGCTCCGCACAGCGCACAAGGCCCGATCTGTTCGGTCGTTTGTGCGCATTTGAATATGGCGACGCCGAATTTCTATATCCATGAAATATTCGATGAATTTAATGAGCCTTGGGAAGAAGAGCTGCTGACGCCTCCGCTCAAAGTGAACCGCGGATATTTGCTGCCGCCTGAAGGTCCGGGTTTGGGGATCGATCTGAACCTGGAGGAGATTGCGAAGCATCCCTATGATCCCGGTCATTGGCTTCCCTTGTTCAAGCAGGGCTGGGAGAAGCGCGAGAAGCATTGAATAAGCTGAGAGCCTGTTAAGGAGGGGTGCGCGTGAAGGCTTTAGTTTACGAAGGGCCGAGCACGATGATCATGAGGGAAGTGGAGCAGCCTGTGCCCGGACCGGATGAAGTGTTAATCCGCGTGGAGCGGGCTGGCATCTGCGGCTCCGAGCTTGGCGGCTACTTGGGACACAATTCCTTGCGGAAGCCGCCGCTCATTATGGGGCACGAATTCTCCGGCACCGTTGCACTGGCCGCGAGCGGCAGCAGCCGGCTGCGCCAAGGGGACCGGGTGACGGCGAATCCGCTCGTCTCCTGCGGGCGCTGCCGCGCCTGTACGAACGGGGCTGCGCAGCTGTGCCCGGAGCGCAAACTGATCGGGGCGCACCGTCCCGGAGCATTCGCGGAGTATGTTGCGATTGCGGAGAAGAACGTGTACCGGCTGGAGGATCGTGTTTCAATGGATGAAGGCGCTTTCGCCGAGCCGTTTGCCTGTGCGGTGCACATCTGCAAGCTGCTCCGGCCGCTCCCGACGGACCGGCTGCTCATTATGGGCGGAGGGCCGATCGGCCTGCTGGCGCTGCAGGCGGCGAAGGTGTACGGCCTGAGGCATATCATGGTCGTCGACATCAACGAGCAGCGGCTGGAGATCGCCCGCGAGCTGGGGGCCGTGACAGCGGCGAGCGTCACCGGCGAGACGTATGACGCCGCGATCGATGCCGTCGGCATGGAGCTCACCCGCCAGGCCTGCGTGGAGTCGGTCAGACCGGGGGGCCGGGTCATCTTCACGGGACTGCATGAAGAAGCAAGCCGGCTGCCCATTAATGCCATCATCCGCAGTGAAATCCAAATGACCGGCGCTTTCGCCTATCACACCGACGATTTCGAGACGGCTCTTCAGTGGATCAGCGAGGGACGTGTATCCTTATCGCCATGGACACAGCTCGCTCCTCTCGAAGACGGGGGCGCTTGCTTTGAGACGCTAATCAAGAGCCCGGGCAAAATCGCCAAAATCTTATTCGCGCTGAACGGGGAAGGGGACAGGATGCGATGAGCTTGGATATATTCAAATTGGATGGCCGCATCGCTTTGATTACCGGCGGAACAGGGGGGCTGGGCTACGTGATGGCTGAGGCTCTAGCCCAGGCCGGGGCTGACGTCATCGTGACGAGCCGTGATCTGGCGAAGGCGGAGGCGGCGGCGCAAAGTATCGCCGCGGCAACTGGCAGGCGCGCGCTCGGTCTGGCCGCGGACGTCACATCCGCCGAGCAGGTCGAGGCGATGGTCGATGCCGCCGTCGGGGCGTTCGGCCGGATCGATATTTTGATCAATAACGCCGGGATTAACGTGCGGAAGCCGATTGAGGATTTCGATGAGGCGAGTTGGGACCTCGTGCAACATACGAATTTGAAGGCGCCGTTTCTGTGCGCGCGCGCTGTGGCCAAAACGATGAAAAGCCAGTGCTACGGCAGAGTGATCAATATGTCTTCCATGCTGGGCAGCATCGCGCTTCCGGAGAGGGGAGCCTACTGCTCCAGCAAGGGCGGTCTCATACAGCTCACGAAGGTACTTGCTCTGGAATGGGCGCCGTACAATATTACAGTGAACGCGCTGTGCCCCGGTCCGATCGCGACCGAGCTAAACACGGTTGTGATGAACAATCCGGAGGCGAACCGGTTCTTCGTGGACAATATCGCACTCGGACGGTGGGGGAGACCGGAGGAGATCGTCGGCGCCATTATTTATATGGCCTCTGACGCTTCCAGCTTCATGACGGGGGCTTCAATGGTCGTTGACGGCGGTTGGACGGCGCGGTAGCGGCAGGAAGCCGCTTACCGAGGAGAGGGGAACGGGTATGAAACTAGGTCTTGCCGTATACGGCACAACGTTCATGATGGGCATTCATCCGCAAGCGAAACGTCCGCGCATTAAGGCCTCCGAGCTGCTGGATCAAGCCGCACAGTACGGACTCCAAGGCATAGAGCTCCCCCTGTCGCTGCTGGAGGGGGAGGATGCCGCCAGCTTGGCTCGCACGGCTCAGGCTCGCGGCCACTATCTCGTTATAGCCTCAGGGGGCTATGACCCGCAGCCGCTGAAGCATGCGATCGAAGCGGCTGCAAGGCTGGGCGCGAAGGTCGTAAGGACGGTCGTCGGCGGTGCGGATTTCGGCGGCGACCGGCGGCGGATGGCTGGGCGGTGGCACGATTTCATGCAGGAAGTGCTGGCCGGATTGGGAGAGGCGGCGAGAGCGGCAGAGCAGGCAGGTGTTACGCTCGCGGTAGAGAACCATCAGGACCTCGCTTCCGAGGAGCTGATCTGGCTCTGCGAGGAGATTGGCTCGCCGAGCTTCGGCATTACGCTGGATACCGGCAATCCGCTCGCTACGGCGGAGGAGCCGGTTGAATTCGCGAAGCGGATCGGCCCCCACCTCAAGCATGTTCACTTGAAGGATTATTGGATCTATTTAAGCGATGAGGGCTACCGGCTCGTGCGCTGTCCGCTCGGGCAAGGCGCGGTTGATTTCTCAGCCTTATTCGACGTGTTCGCTGTATTTTGTCCGGAGGTGTCTATGTCGATGGAGCTCGGGGCGCTGGAAGCCCGCCATACGCGAGTTCTCTGTGACGATTATTGGCGGGACTACCCGCCGAGGTCGGCGTCACAGCTGGCGAAGCTGCTGCGGTTCGTACAGGCGGAAGCCAGACCGGCAGGCGATTGGCGCACGCCTTACGAGAAGCGAGCACCGGAGGAGGACGTCGCCGCCTACGAACAGCGGCAGTTGTTATCGAGCTTGGCCTATATGCAGCATACACTCCAAGAACGCAGCCGGGCCATTCGGCAGACATTGTGAACGGAGAGGGGACGGAAGGCCATGCACATTGATTTAACGGGGAAAGTTGCCATTGTCACAGGGGCCGGGCGGGGGATAGGGCGAGTGATCGCTTCTGCGCTGGCGCGAGAAGGCGTCGTTACGGTTGTCACCGACATTAAGGAGGCTGACTTAGCGGATGTTCAGAAAGAATTCGACCGGGAAGGGTACAAGGGAAGCACGTACTTGTGCGATGTCCGCGATGAGCGGCAGATCCAGCACGTCGTTGGGCAGGTGACGGATACCTACGGGCGTATCGATATTTTGGTCAATAATGCCGGGGTCGCCGGAGGAGCGCCTGTGGATGTGCTCTCGGAGGAGGTTTGGGATCTGAACCTCGACATTAACTTGAAAGGCACCTTCCTGATGTGCAAGGCCGTCGCACCGGTTATGAAACGGCAGAAGTCGGGACGCATCATGAACGCAGCCTCCTTCGCGGCGATCGTGCCGAGCTATGGCAGTGCCGCGTATGCGTCGTCCAAGGCCGGCGTAGAGCAATTCACCCGGGTATTGGCCGGTGAGCTGGGGCCGTGGAACATAGCGGTGAACTGCTATGCTCCGGGCATGATTCCGACGGATATGAACCATTTCGCCGAGCTGCAGGAGCCCCAGCAGCAGCGGCTTCTGGACACTCTGACGCTGCGCCGCTGGGGGGAAAAGAGCGATGTCGCTCACCTGATCTGCTTCCTTGCCTCCGACTATGCCGGTTATATTACCGGCACGATGATCGATATTAGCGGCGGCAAGCTGGCGACGCAAATTCCGCGAGTCGCTTATGAGAAAGCTGCCGCCGAAGGCGCTTACGAATTCCAGGAGAGGGGGAGAAGCGATGAGCGATCAGGTTAGCTACCGCTATATCGGCAAGACCGTGCTCGTGACGGGAGCGGCCAAAGGGATCGGAGCGGCGATCGCGGGTGAATATTTACTCGCCGGTGCGAGCGTTGTGATCGCGGATTACGACGAGCAGGGCGAAGAAGTCGCCGCTCAGTGGCGCCAGGAAGGCTACCCCGCCCAATTCGTCCGCTGTGACGTGGCGAAGGGCGACGAGGTGGCGCACATGGTCGCTTATGCGGAGACGGCGTTCGGAGGCTTGGACATCGTCGTGAACAATGCGGGCATATTCCCCCGCGCCGACTTATTTCAGACCGATGAGGCGTTCTGGGATAAGGTCATGGGGGTGAATCTTAAGGGTGCATACCTCACCTGCCAGGCTGCCGTACCGGGCATGATCCGCAGGGGCGGCGGCAGCATCGTGAACATCGGCTCGCTGCACGCTTCCAAAGGGGCGCCGGATACGTTGGCCTACGCGATATCCAAAGGCGGCATCGTCACGCTGACGCGGAATCTGGCGGGCACTCTCGCGAAGCATCGCATTCGTGTGAACTGCATCCACCCCGGCTGGGTATCTTCGGAAGGGGAGCTGGCGCGGCTCGCATCGCTCGGCGAGGACGGGAAGTCGCTGGAGCAAGCGTCTCAGCGGATGCCGATGGGCCGGATGCAGAATGGCAAAGATATTGCATCCGCGGTGCTTTATATCACCTCGGATGCCGCCGGTCAGGTTACCGGGCAGCAACTGACGGTTGACGGCGGTCTAGGTTTGTGAGGTTTGTGAGGTTTGTGAGTCGAGTGAGGAGTGTGATGCCGGTATGACGAAGATTGCTTTCATTGGTGCAGGCAGCTTGGTATTTACCAAAAATCTGGTTCGCGATTTGCTGACGTTTCCCGCTTTTGAGGCTTGCACGATCGCTCTGATGGATATTTCGGAAGAACGGCTGGCCTATGCCAAGACAGCTGTAGATAACATCATCGCCGCGGGAGGATATCAGGCTACCGTGCAGGCGACGACCGACCGGGCGGAGGCGCTGACGGGAGCGGACGGCGTCGTCTGCACGATCCTCGTGGGCGACTTGGAAGTCTGGCGCACGGATATCGAAATCCCCAAAGCGTACGGCGTCGATATCAATATCGGCGATACCCGGGGACCGGCGGGCATATTCCGGTTTCTGCGCACCGTGCCCGTCATGCTGGAGCTTTGCCGGGACATCGAACGCTATTGTCCTGAGGCGATATTCCTGAACTATTCCAACCCGATGGCCATGCTCGTCAGAGCGATGCAAAGTCAGAGCAGCGTTCAGGTCACGGGCTTGTGCCACAGCGTGCAGGGAACCGCTGCGATGCTGGCCGGCTGGATCGGTGCGCCGATGGAGGAGATTACTTATCGCTGTGCGGGCATCAATCATCAAGCGTTTTATTTGGATTACAAATGGAAAGGGCAGGATGCCTATCCGCTAATTCGGGAAGCGGTGATGAGCCGGCCGGAAATTTACAACGAGGAGCAGGTTCGCAACGAGATGTTCCTGCACTTGGACTACTATGTGACCGAATCCAGCGGTCATAACTCCGAGTATAACGCGTGGTTCCGCAAGCGGCCGGATTTGATCGAGAAATATTGTACCCACGGCACGGGCTGGAATCCGGGACACTATGGCGAAATTATCCATTATGCCGAGAAGCTGCGGGGGAATTGGCATAAGCAGATGGAGACGTGGCGCGATAGCCCCGTCGATCTGAGGCGCGGCGAGGAATATGCCTCTTACATCTTCAATGCGACCATTGGAGACGGTACGCTCTTCGAGTTCAACGGCAATGTGCGGAATATGGGCTACATCGATAATTTGCCTCGCGGCTGCTGTGTGGAGGTGCCGGTGTTGGCATCCAAAGGGCGGCTGAGCCCGATTCACGTCGGCCCGCTTCCGGATCATCTGGCGATTCTCGTGAACACAAGCGCCCGCTGCGAGGAACTGGCCGTGCGAGGGGCGCTTACCGGGGATCCGCGGGACATTTTCCACGCGGTCTGCTTTGATCCGCTAACGTCAGCGGTGTTAAGCTTGGCCGAGATTAAAGAGATGGTCGACCGCATGTTCGAGGCGAACCAGGCTTGGCTGCCTCAGTTCCGGCACACACAGTAGTGAAGTGGTGAGGGGGGACCTCTGTCGAGCGAACGGTTGCCCGGAGAAAGCTGTGCGATAATCGGATGGTCCCTGATTTCCCGTTGAATGCCGTGCTCCTTCAGGACGGTTTGGCCGATAAGCGCTATGCCCCCCATCCAGGTGATCCTGGTTGGCCGGCAGGGCTGGATTAACTGGAATTTCTCCTTCTATTTCTTCCTAATGATGCTCATACCGGCGTGATAACTGGAAAATATCGTGTTATTTTGATAGAAAATGCCGTATTTTCCCCATCAACCGCCATTTTAGCTGGAGATATTCCTGTTATTCTTCTCGGCGGGCCATTTGGGCATTGAATTAACGGGAGTTTTTCCAGTTATCGCAGACAAATGGGCGCAAGTGGGTTGGACTGGGAGGAAACGCAGTGAGGGTGAGCGGGAATGAGGATTATGATGGTGAATGAAGTCAAATGATCGAGAGCGGGTGCAAGCGGAAGGCAGGCGCGAGCGGTTAGGATCAGGAGACAGGCAGCGGAATCGCTGAATAAATAACATATAGCTCAACCCTCGCTCCCTTGAGGTTGGGCTTTTTGCCATAAGCTCCATAAAAAATAGCGCTTCCATTGTAGATTTAGTACACTTGTAAGCGCAACCAAATTTGATATGATTAACTTGTGATACATTCTGTTACGAACAGAAGACATGCAGGGTCATCACTCAAACATGCAAAGGGAGGATTCGTAAAAATGAAAAAAACATTTTTAAGCGTCGCTGCCATGATGCTCACGGTGTCAGTCGTCTTCATGGGCTGCTCCAGCCGGCCAAGCTCCGGGACATCGACCGACAGTCCGGCGGCGACTACGAAACCGACAACGACGACGGCAGCCAGTACCCCAGATGCCAAACCGAGCGGGGATAAAATCAAGCTGACGGTTTACAGCACGATCTCCGAGCTGCCCAATCAGGAAATGATGAAGGGGATTGCAGCCGATTTCACGAAGGAGAACCCGAACATCGCTGTTGAATTCCAATTTCCCGGCGCAGAATACGAGAATATCCTAAAGGTCAAAATGGCGGCAAACGATTTGCCGGACGTCTTCGATACGCATGGTTGGGCGATTATCCGATATGGCAAGTACTTGGCCGATTTGCGCAATGAGCCATGGGCTAAGGATATGACCGACACGATCAAGCCCGTCGTCACCGACAAAGACGGCAAGGTCGAAGCGCTTGTCATGAGCGAAGCCAAAGACGGCATTTCCTACAATGCCGAGATTCTTGAGAAATACAGCATTACTCCGCCCAAAACGTTCGACGAACTGATGGCGGCAGCCGAGAAAATCAAGACATCCAGCAATGGCGCCGTCACGCCTTTCTTCATGTCAGGTGTGGATAACGGAATGATCGGCGGCTTCTCCGATCTGTACGCCACCTCGATGTTCATCTCGCCGGCGACGAACGATGCCAAAACGCTGCTTGACGGGACCTTCGATTGGAACAAATGGACGCCGCTTGCTCAGAAACTCCAGGATATGAACAAGAAGGGGTATATCAACAAGGACGTGCTGACCGCCAAATACAGCGACATGCCGCAGCTGTTTGCGCAGGGCAAAGTGGCTTTCGTATTCGGGGCGCCTTCCTTCGCGGACGAAGTGTACAAATACAATAAAAATGCGAAAATCGGTATAGCTCCGCTGACCTCCATGGTCGATGGCGACAGCCAATCCTTCTCCGGCGGCGAGCGCTACACGATGGGCGCCTGGAAGGACGGCAAGCATTTGGCCGAATCCAAGAAGCTGATCGCTTTCTTCGCCAAGCCGGAGAACATGTCCAAAATCGCCAACGCCACCAAGCTTCCGGCCGGACTGAAGAACATCGAATCCAAGCATGAATTCTCCGAGTACTACAAACAATTCGAGAATATTCGCGTATTCCCTTATTTCGACCGGGTCTACCTGCCGAACGGCATGTGGGACGTCATGTGCAAAACAGGCGTCGCCCTGCTCGCCGGAACCGTTACGCCTCAGCAATTCTCCGATAAAATGAAATCCGAATACTTGCGTCTGCGCAATCAGTAATAGCTGACAGAAGGAGGGTGACAGCTGCCCTCCTTTCTCTCTTTTATATGAAGGAGGAAGGTGATCTTATGGCTGAATCAAGGACCGCACTTGTACAGACCGGTACCCGGAAGAAATCGGAAACGGCTTGGAACCGCCTCGTGCGCAGCGGAGCTCTGCTGAATTTGCTCTACATTCCGGCGCTGCTCTTGTTTATTATTTTCATTTTCTATCCGTTTTTCAAAGGGGTCAAAATTTCGTTTACGAACTGGGACGGCTACAATCAGGATTACAAATGGATCGGCTTCACCAACTACAAGCGCATGTTCACGGATCCGGAAATTATTAAGGTCATCGGCAATACGGCCATATACGGTATCGGCAGCGCTGTGTTTCAGAACGTTATCGGGCTGCTGTACGCTTTATTTTTGAATATGAACATTCGAACCCGAGGACTTGTCCGCACGGTCATTTATTTGCCGGTTATCATCTCGTCCTTAATTATGGGATATATCTGGTACTTCTTCTTCCAGTTTCAGGGCGGCGCCATCAATGACATTATTTTGTTGTTCCACAACGAGCCGTCGAACTTGCTGGGGGATCCCAAGCTCAACGTGTGGATTATTACATTTGTGAATACGTACCAGTATTTGGGGATTGCGATGGTACTCTATTTGGCCGGCCTGCAATCCATCCCCCGGGACTACTATGAGGCTGCGACGATTGACGGAGCGGGCCCCCTGCAGCGATTCGCACATGTGACATGGCCGCTGATTGCGCCTGCTTTTACCGTCTCCATGGTATTGAATCTGATCGGCGGTCTCAAGCTGTTCGACGTCATCGTCGCGTTGACGAACAGCGGTCCGGGTTATGCATCGGCTTCATTATCTTCGATTATGTATCTGCTTTACTTCGGGCGTGAGGATGCCGGTTATGCGGCGACGATCGGGATCTTGATGTTCATCATGATTTCCATCGTCAGCATTTCAGCGCTGTTGTTTCTCAGGAAGAGGGAGGTTAACGCATGAAAAACAAACGGAAAAGCCTGTTAACGTTCGTCTCCCTCCTCATCTGCTTGATTCATATTTTACCGTTCTATATTTTGATCACGACCTCGCTCAAAGCATTCGACGACCTAAGCTCCAAATGGATGTTTCCCGGTTACTTGTATCTCGACAATTTCCGGGATGCTTGGAAGGAGGCGCATTTGGCGGAGGCATTCCGGAGCAACTTCATCGTAACCGTCATCTCCATCGTGCTGATCGTCATCGTCGGCGCCATTGCGGCTTATCCGCTTGCCCGGCGCCAAACGAGCTGGAACAAGTTCATCTATGCCGTTTTCGTTTCGGCGTTAATCGTTCCCCCATTGACTATTTTGGTTCCCTTGTATAAATTTATGGTAGATATTGGCGGCATGAATCAATACTGGGGCATTATTTTATTGTTCATTACGTTCAATCTGCCAATGACTATTTTCTTGTACACCGGCTTCATCTCCACCATACCGCGGGATTTGGACGAAGCGGCGATGATGGACGGGGCAGGGCGCTTTCAGCTTTTTTTCACCGTGATCCTGCCGCTGCTTAAGCCTGTCACCGCGACTGTCATTATTTTGTCCGGCGTTGCGGTGTGGAACGACTATCAATTCTCGATTTTCTTCTTGCAGAAGCCGGAAATGAGAACCATTACGGTAGCGCTCTCAACGTTCTTCGGCCAGTATACGAGCAACGTGGGCTGGGTGGCCGCGGGTTCTTTCATGGGCGCGATTCCGATGACGATTGTTTATTTATTTTTGCAGCGCTACTTTGTCTCAGGACTGGCTTCCGGCGCCATCAAAGGATAACGCTAGGAGGATTATACCATCAGACAATCGATTCGATTCCGGTTATCCTTGCTCTTCTTCATCACGATTGTTATTCCGATTGTCGGTATTGTCGTGAAACTGCCTTCTTATTATCTCGATTTGATCAAAGAACAAGAGTCCTCTCTGCTTGAGGGGACTTTAACTGCTCTTACGTTCGATATCCAAACGTACTTGGACGATTTGGAACGAATGACGGTCACCCCTTATTTGAACAATGAAGTCATGCTGGCTTTGAAGCTGAAATCAACCTCACAATGGCAGCTCCTCACCCCCTATGAGCAGTACGAGGCGGAAGAGGTGCTGAATAAGACACTCCCCAACTATTTGAAAAATATGCGCAAAGACATATTGGGAACCATTCTGCTGCCGATGGATGGTTCCGTTTATATTACACCGCCGGGCAGCTACTCGGATCAGGCGGTGAAAGGCTTTCCCTTCGCCAAGCAGGACTGGTATATCAAGGCGGTGCGGGCGGACGGGAATGTGGCGTTCACCGGCGTTCACAAACAGGACTATTTGAATAACGCGGATAGCGAGGTCTTCTCCGTCGCGCGTTTGATCAAGGACCCAGATTCCAGCCGCCCCCTGGGCATTATCATGGCGGATGCGGACACCGACCTCTTGGATCAAATGATGAAAGGCATCCGGCTGAGCAATGACGCGAAGGTGGTCATCCTTGACGATAACCAGCAATTGATCTATGCGAATCATGCGATTTCGACGGACATGCTGCAGCAGCTTGCATTCGGAAGCAAGACCGTCACGGATGCGAAGGAATCGTATTCGGTCGTCCGCGAGCAGATCTCTCGCGCTAACTGGGTGATTGCGATCCTGTCGCCGGAAGCATTCATCCAAGCGCATTTGCAGCGCGTGTATTGGATCGGGTTCGCTTTTGCAGCCAGCGGCCTGTTGATCGCATTGATTTTGTATTTTACCGTGTCGCACTGGATCGTTACGCCCTTCAAGCGGATGATTCAAGTGATGAAGCGCGTGCAGCGCGGGGATATGGATACCCGGTACCGGGTTAAGGGCAACGATGAAATTTCCCAGCTGGGCGTCAATCTGAATACGATGATCTCTAAGCTCGGGGAGCTGATCGACCGGGAATACAAAGCCGTGCTGGGCAAGCGGAACGCGGAATACCGGGCCTTGCAGTCGCAGATTCAGCCGCACTTTCTGTACAATACCTTGAACGGCTTCATCGGTCTCAACCGGACGGGGCAGAGCATGCAGTTGGAGCGGGCGATTCTCTCGCTGAGCGGAATGCTGCGTTACACCCTGGAGCATAACGATTGGGCGCAGCTGCAGGAGGAAATCGATTTTATTAACAAGTACTGCGGACTGCAGCAGGTTCGTTTCGCGGACAAAATTCAGGTGCACCTGTCCTGCGATCCGGATGCGCTGACCATCATGATCCCGAAGCTGCTGCTGCAGCCGATCATCGAGAATGCGATCATTCACGGAATTGAGCCTTGCGATCACAGCTGCGAGCTGCACATGGAGATCCGTCTTCAACCTATGGACGGCGGGGAAGACGAAGAGTTATCCATTCTTATCCGCGATAATGGGGTAGGGTACGATGTGAGCGAGGTGCAGGAGGGCCTTGGGATCCGGAATGTGAGAGAGCGGCTGCAGCTGTCCTTCGAGGGGGCATCGATGGCTGTCCGGAGCGCCAAGGATGAAGGGACGAGCGTTCAGATCCTAATACCTGTAAAGGATGTGAGACGAGGATGAAATTGATCATAGCGGACGATGAGAATTTGATTCGGGCGAGCATTCGCAGTATGGTGCAGGATGTGGAATCCTCCTGGCAAATTGTCGGCGAGGGAGCCAATGGGGAGGAACTCCTCGAATTGGTCAAAGAACATAAGCCGACCGCAGCGATCATTGATATCCGAATGCCCCGGATGAACGGGCTGGAGGCTATGCGTCTGGGCAAAATCATCTCCCCGTACACGAAATGGATCATTCTGAGCGGATTTTCCGACTTTGCTTACGCACAGGAAGCACTGCAGTTGGGAGCTTCCGATTATTTGCTGAAGCCCTTGAATCCTTCGGATCTGGAGCGGGCGCTGACGAACACGGCCAAACATAATCAGGAATTCATTCAAATGCATAATCAGCAATTCGAAAACAATTTATTCGCTCTATGCAACGGCTTGACAAGTTTACGATATGAGGAGCTGGATAGCGTCTATGTGCAGGGGTGGTTCATCGGGGCCGTCTGCATGTTCGACACAACGCTGACCGGGAAGTCCTTGTCGGACATGACATGCGCCTTCTATGACGATCTCCGTGCGCGGATGGCGGGCAGCCTCGTCTATGGGATCAATTATGCCATTGTGTCGCTGCCTGACGGCGAATGCGCAGCCATCGGGTCATGGGATCCGGCCAAAGGCGCGGACAGCGGAGAACCGGTGAAGCAATTTTTTGAGGAGCTGGCCGGGATTGCTCAACAGCACCGGCGGGAAGACTGGGCAGTAACCGTGATGCAAACGAACGAGTGCCGGGGATTCGATCAACTGAATGCGCAGCTGGGACAGCTTGGCGAGTGGAGCTGCCTGCGAGCGGTGAGGGGCATCGGGCGCCGGATCGGGTACGGGGAGCTGGAGGCGGAGGCCGGCGTTGCGGACAACGTGAGAATCAGCCAGCTCCTCTGCGCGATGAAGCAGCATCTGCATTTCAGAGCTTACTTGCATTACCAAACGGCGGTGAACGAGCTGGAGGGCGTGCTGCAAACGGGCAAGAGAGGAGCTGGAGGCGAGCTTGTGAAGGAAGCCGTTCAGCTGTTTATCCGCCAGGCGCTGGGAGTGGGGAATTCCCAGGCCGGGCCGCTGCCAGAGAGCGAACTGATTAGGGAGCTTCGCCTGATGGGCGAGAGCAAGCTCCGGGAGAACAAGACAAGGGAGCCGGTTGCGGCCGACCTCATCGATCAGGTCATCCGCTATCTGGAGCAGCATTACATGGATGATATCGGTATCGGCTCGATCGCCCAGCAGCTCAATGTCTCGGCCAACTATTTAAGCATGCTGTTCAACAAAAAAACAGGCACCCCGTTCGTCAAATATTTAACGAACATCCGCATGCTGAAGGCGAAGGAGCTGCTCCTCAATACGAATTTGCAAGTGAAGCAAATCGCCGAGAAGGTCGGCTACTACAGCACGCGGCATTTTACCAAATTGTTCGTGGAGAACTGCTCCAGCTATCCGTCCGATTACCGCAAAAGCCATGCCTAATCAAATGATTTGTGAGAATTTGCGGTACTGCTGCGCCGACATGCCTTCCCACTTCTTGAACACGCGGCTGAAGTAGTGGAAGTCGTCATAGCCGATTTCCATCGCGATTCGTTCGATTTTATCATCGGTTTCCCGAAGCAGTCTCTTTGCCTGTTGGTGCCGGACCGATTGCAGGTACTTATTAGGGCTCATGCCCAGCATATCCTTAAAAAGCTTACTCATATAGTCTTCATGAACATTGATGAAAGCGGCCATTTCACCATTGGTCCACTTTTTTCGGTAACTCGTTTGGAGTTCATGGGCTAGATGCAGTAAGCTTTCTTCGTATTTGGGGTGGAGCGTGCGGTTCGTTTCGGCTTGATGCCGAATGAGCAGGGTGAGCATTTGCAGCATGAGCCCTTTGCACACCATTTCATAGCCCTGCCGTTGCTCGGTCATTTCGTGGATGGTTGCTTCCATAAGCGAAACAATGCTAGGAGGCAGCATGACGGCATAGTGCTCTGGGAACAAGGCTGTGCCGTCGACGTACGGCATTGCGCAGAAACAGTCCGGGTGGAGGTTGCTCTCATCGACGACAATATCGTTCTGCTTCAACCGCAGGTCGCTGAAGAAATCGAAGTGAATGCCCAGCAGATGCGCGTGCGGCGCCGATAACACCTCGATGCTGTGAAAGATACCCGCAGGCAGGAACAACAAGTGCCCCGCGGGGACCGGTATCGTCGTCCCCATCAGTGTTGCCCGGAGTTCGCCTTGGATCACGTAGAGGAACTGAAAATCATAAATGCGCCGCGCCCATTTGAACTGCGGCGTTCTCTGATGCAATTGCGCCCAATGGACGCTTGGCGCTAGTTCGCGAAAAGCCGTATGCCGAATCGGAGATGTAACGGTCATGGTCATCACCATCCAACGGGTAGACTAAGTCAGCTTCATTTCCATTTTATCACAGGATGCGGTCGGCTTTTGTAGAAGTTTGGCATAACTTTTTTGGTTCTTTTATGGGATGACAGGGTAATTTAAGGGAGAACTCCAACAACAGGTGGTGGGATCATGCTGTCAGCCTTGAAACGCTTTTTGATCGGTCAGCCATTGAAGTCAGCCGAGCTGGGAGAGCAGAAGCTGAATAAAACCAAAGCGCTAGCGATACTGTCTTCCGATGCGCTCTCTTCCGTCGCCTACGGACCCGAACAAATTTTGATTGTCCTGATTACGGTCGGCGCTGCGGCGCTCTGGTACTCGGTACCGATCGGTGTAGGCGTATTGATTCTGTTATTAGCTTTAATTTTGTCTTATCGGCAAATCATTTACTCCTATCCTCATGGCGGCGGCGCCTATGTCGTATCTAAGCAAAACCTGGGCGTCAATGCCGGGTTGTTGGCAGGGGGCTCTCTGCTCGTGGACTATATCCTCACGGTTGCGGTCAGCATCTCGGCGGGCACCGACGCGATTACGTCGGCCTTTCCAAGTTTGCACCCGTACAATGTGGACATTGCAACCCTGCTCGTGATCGGCATCACCATCCTAAACCTCAGAGGTATTACGGAATCCGCATCGATTCTGGCGTATCCGGTCTATTTATTTATTTTGGCGCTGTTTATTTTGATCGGTGTCGGTCTATATAAATTGTCGACCGGCTCGATCTCGCCGGAGGTGCCTGTAACTATGGGGACGCCTGTGGCCGGGATTACGCTGTTCCTGCTGCTGAAGGCTTTCGCTTCCGGCAGCTCCGCTCTAACCGGTGTGGAGGCGATCTCGAACGCGATCCCGAATTTCAAGGACCCCGGTCCGCGCAACGCCTCCAAAACCTTGGCGGCCATGGGGCTGCTGCTTGCCATCTTGTTCGCCGGCATCGTATATTTGGCGTTTGCCTACGGCATTGCGCCGAAAGCGGAGGAAACCGTTGTCTCCCAGATTGCCTCCAAGACGTTCGGCCGGAATTTCATGTATTACTTCATTCAGGGCACGACGGCCATGATTCTGGTCCTTGCCGCGAATACGGGGTATTCGGCCTTTCCGCTGCTCGCCGTTAACTTGGCCAAGGATAAATATATCGCCAGAATGTTCACCATTCGCGGCGATCGGTTGGGTTATTCGAACGGCATTATTTTTCTGGCGATCACCTCGATCATTCTGATTATTGCGTTCAAAGGCCGGACGGAGCATCTGATCCCGCTGTATGCGGTGGGCGTGTTCATCCCTTTCACACTGGCCCAAACAGGGATGCTGGTGAAATGGGTGCGCGAGAAGCCGGAGAAATGGATCGTGAAATTGACGATCAATCTGGTCGGCGCACTAATCAGCTTCACGGTTATGCTTATCTTCTTCATTACGAAGCTCGGGCAGGTCTGGCCGGTCTTCATCTTCCTGCCGCTCATTGTGTACATCTTCCACAGAATCAAGAAGCACTATGAAGCGGTTGGGGAGCAGCTGCGGATCACGACCTGCGAGCCTGCGCTGCCGATCGACGGCAACATTATGGTTGTGCCTGTCGCGGGAATCACGCATGTGGTCGAGAATTCGCTCAACTATGCCAAATCCTTGCTGCCGCCGCAGCAGATTATTGCAGTGTATGTGGCTTTCGACCGGGAGACGGAAAAGCAGTTCGAGGAGAAATGGTTGAAGTGGCAGCCGGAGATCCGCTTGGTGACGCTGCATTCGCACTACCGCAGCATCATCCAGCCGTTGACGAAGTTTATTGACACCGTTGAGCATAAAGCGATGGAGTCGAACTATCGGGTGACGGTGCTGATCCCGCAGTTCATCCCGAAGAAGAATTGGCATAACATTCTTCACAACCAATCCAGCCTGCTGATTCGGGCGTTTCTGCTGTATCGGAAGGATCTGATTGTGACGACGGTGCCGTATCATTTGAAAAAATAGCCCGGCGCGCGTCGGTGCGCAAGAGCTCGTCGCCCGTGGCCGGGCCGGGCGGGCTGTCGCCGTTGGCGGCGTATGGCGCGTTAGCGGCGTTGGCGGCGAGCAGATGGGCACACGTACGGCATCTAACGGACACCACGGCCGTTAATGCCGCGAAAAACGGCGCGCATGCGATCTAACGGACACCACAGCTCTTATTTGCTGAATTTCGGGCGAAATTCGCCGGAAATGAGCAAATAGCGGCTCTGGTGTCCGTTAGATTTTCAAAGCGGCGGAAACGGCCGGAATAGGGTCCGCTGTGTCCGTTAGCCAGGCGGGGACGCGGGGCCTCATCTTAATAGTTAGCTGGTAAAAGAGCGCAGCAAAGTGTCTTCATCCACTCGAAGCAGAGTGGGGGAGGCGCTTTTTTGCATGTCCAGCCAGCAAACATTTTTATACTTTTTTTATACGGCGGCGGGGATTCTTTACCCCCTTTTTATAGGAATCGGACTTACAATGAGTCAGGAAAGGAAGCGATGAACGTTTATGCGGCACCGACCAAAGCTGGGAAGAAATTCATAAGTGAAGTTTCTCCTGTCCTCCCTGGGTGCAAGTAAGAACAGAGATTTCGGCTGATGCTGAAGGAGGTGCGACGTTGCGATGTACAACGATGTCACGATGATTTTATTAATGGCATTAACGTTTCTGGGATTTTGGGGATTTTTCAAATACTGTGACAAAGCGTAAGCACCGCAAAGGAGGCGTTATAGGTGATCGTTATGGGTGTAGTTGCCGTCGCCGTCATGATCTATCTGGGCTTTGTCTTGGTGAAGCCGGAGAAGTTTTAGAGCTTGGATAAGCAGGGGGAGAACCTACTATGGGTATGGGATTGTTGCAAGTTGTCATAACACTCGGGATCGTCATGATCTTGGTGAAGCCGATGGGCAGTTACTTGGTAAAAGTATTTGGACGGGAGAAGACCGCTCTTGACCGTCTGTTTGGCCCGATTGAACGAATCGGTTACCGGCTGGCCGGCGTTCGGGAAGATGAGGCGATGGGCTGGAAGAAGTATGTAGGAGCCGTACTGTTAGTCAATTTTGTGATGCTCGTTGCCGTCTATGCGGTATTCCGGCTTCAAAAGTACCTGCCGCTGAACCCGGACAGCATTGATAATATGCCGCCGGCTCTTGCTTTTAATACGGCTGTTTCTTTTATTACGAATACGAACTGGCAGGCCTACAGCGGTGAAAACACACTTAGCTATTTCTCACAAATGGTGGCGATCACGTTCCCGATGTTTACGTCGGCGGCAACCGGCTTTGCCGTAGCAATAGCATTCATTCGCGGTCTCGTAGGCCGTCAGGACGATCTAGGCAATTTCTATGTAGATATGACGAGGGCGATCACTCGCGTCTTTTTGCCGCTCAGCTTCATCGTTGCCTTAGTGCTTGTGTTCCAAGGTATTCCGCAGACGCTGCAAGGAGCGGTGCAGGCTACGACGCTGGAAGGCGCCCAGCAGACGATTACGCGCGGTCTCGTTGCCTCGCTGGAATCGATCAAGCACATCGGGACGAACGGTGGTGGTTGGTTCGGAACGAATGCTGCGCATCCTTATGAGAATCCGACCCCGGTAACGAACCTGATCCACATTGTCTGCATGCTGCTGCTGCCTACATCGCTGGTGTATGCCTTCGGTCTCATGATTAAGAATAAGAAACAGGGCTGGACGCTGTTTGCAGCGATGGGCATCATTTTCCTGGTGATGCTGACAACGGTGTTTTATGCGGAGTACAAAGGCATTGCCGCCATTGACGCTATGGGCGTACACGGGAATATGGAAGGCAAGGAAGTTCGTTTCGGCCTGTCCCAGACGGCGCTGTTCGCCGCTGTAACGACGGCAGCTACGACGGGGAGCGTCAATGCGATGCACGAATCGCTCACTCCGCTCGGCAGTATTGCGCCTTTTGCCGAAATGATGCTGAATAACGTGTTTGGCGGCAAGGGCGTCGGGCTATTGAACGGCCTGCTGTATGTGATATTATCCGTCTTCATCTGCGGATTGATGGTTGGCCGGACACCGGAGTTTCTGGGCAAGAAGATCGAGGGCAAAGAAATCAAGCTGGCGGCCATCGCGATTCTGATCCATCCGCTCATTATATTGGCTCCGACTGCATGGGCGCTGTCCCGGCCGGAATCGGTGCATTCGATCGCTAACCAGGGGCTGCACGGATTGGGCGAAGTGCTCTACGCTTTTACGTCCGGCGCGGCGAATAACGGCTCTGCCTTTGGCGGTCTGACAGCGAATACGAATTTTTACAACTTGGGGATCGGGATGGTCATGCTGTTCGGGCGCTATATGTCCATCATCGTCATGTTAGCTATCGCAGGATCTCTGGCAACGAAACGGATTGTTCCGGTTACGACAGGAACCCTTCGTACGAACACGCCTTTATTTATGGGGATTATGATCATGATTATTTTAGTTATCGGTGCTCTAACGTTCTTCCCGGCGCTGGCACTTGGGCCGATCGCTGAACATCTGGCGGCGCGCTAAGGATAGACGGGATAGAGAGGGAGGATTACTATGGCTATGGCTGCGGAACGCAACAAAACGATGTCCAAAGAGATGCTGAGTCAAGCGGTCTTGGACGCATTCAAGAAATTACATCCATGGGTGATGATGAAAAATCCGGTCATGTTCGTCGTAGAGATCGGCACGGTCATTGCGCTGCTGCTGACTCTGGCTCCGGATCTGCTAGGCGCAACAGAGGTAGGACGCGGTTATAATGCCGCCGTGTTCCTGATTCTGCTCTTCACGTTGCTGTTCGCGAATTTCGCGGAAGCGCTGGCCGAAGGCCGGGGCAAAGCGCAGGCGGATACGCTGCGGAAAACGAAGTCGGATACGAAAGCTAGGCTGGTTGGGAAGGACGGCACGTTCCAGGAAGTGTCCTCGACTTCTCTGCGCAAGGGAGACATTGTACGTATCGAGGTTGGCGAGATCATCCCTTCCGACGGGGAAATCGTCGAGGGCTTGGCCTCGATTGACGAGTCCGCCATTACGGGCGAATCCGCGCCGGTCATTAAGGAAGCGGGAGGCGATTTCTCCTCCGTAACGGGCGGGACGCGGATAGCTTCCGATTACATTGTGATTAAGGTAACGACGGACCCCGGCGAGTCGTTTCTGGATCGGATGATCGCGCTTGTCGAAGGCGCCAAACGGCAGAAGACGCCGAATGAGATAGCACTGACCACGCTCCTTGCGGTGTTGACGTTGATTTTCCTGATCGTTATTGTGACGATGGTGCCGATCGCGCAGTATTTGGGTGTGAAATTGGAGATTTCCACCTTAATCGCTCTGCTTGTCTGTCTCATACCGACGACGATCGGGGGACTCTTGTCGGCGATCGGGATCGCGGGGATGGACCGGGTCACGCAGTTCAACGTGCTGGCGATGTCGGGGAAGGCCGTTGAAGCGGCAGGCGACATCGATACGATGATTCTCGATAAAACGGGTACGATCACCTTCGGGAATCGAATGGCCGCAGAATTCGTGCCGGTGCAGGGCGTGCCCGTCAAAGAGTTGATTTTCGCAGCGCTGCAAGCTTCTGTCAAGGATGAAACGCCCGAGGGCCGCTCGATCGTGGAGTTGGCGAACAAGCTGGGCACGACCTGGCAGGCCGGCGACTACGAAGCCGCACAAGTGGTGGAGTTCACGGCCGATACGCGGATGTCCGGTCTTAATTTGGCGGACGGTACAGCCATTCGCAAAGGTGCCGTGGACGCCATCCAGAAATATGTGACGGCACTTGGCGGTAAAGTCCCTGCCGATTTGGAAAGCAGCTCCAACCGGATTGCCAAAGCCGGAGGTACGCCGTTGGCAGTCGCTGTAGGAGGACGCATTTATGGCGTCATTTATCTCAAGGACACAGTCAAACCAGGACTTAAGGAGCGATTCGCCGAACTGCGTGCCATGGGTATCAAGACAGTCATGTGTACGGGCGATAATCCGCTGACGGCAGCGACGATTGCGCTCGAAGCCGGTGTAGACGAGTTCATTGCCGAGGCGAAACCGGAGGACAAAATTGCGGCGATCAAGAAGGAGCAGCAGGAAGGCAAGCTAGTCGCGATGACCGGAGACGGCACGAACGACGCGCCGGCGTTGGCGCAAGCGGATGTAGGACTGGCCATGAATTCAGGGACGATGGCGGCCAAAGAAGCGGCGAACATGATCGATCTGGATTCCGATCCGACCAAGCTGTTGTCGGTAATCTCTATCGGCAAACAGCTGCTGATCACGCGCGGTGCATTGACGACGTTCTCGATTGCCAATGATATCGCCAAATACTTCGCCATCATCCCGGCGATGTTCATTCTGGCCATGCCGCAGCTGCAAGCGCTCAATATTATGCAATTGGCATCTCCGGAATCGGCCATTTTGTCGGCGCTGATCTTCAATGCCATCATCATTCCGCTGCTCATTCCAATCGCAATGAGAGGCGTGAAATACAGAGCGATGTCGGCCAACAAGCTGTTATCGCGGAACGTCTTGCTTTACGGACTCGGCGGTGTCATTGTACCGTTCATCGGCATCAAGATCATCGATTGGGTGCTGTACGGTCTAAATATCGTATAAAGAGGAACGAGGAGATCATGATATGAAATCGGTTGGGATTGCTATTCGTATATCGGTACTGCTAATGGTCGTCTGCGGGCTGATTTATCCGCTCGTGACGACAGGCGTTGCGCAGCTGTTGTTTCCCAAACAAGCGAACGGCAGCTTGGTGGAAGCTGGCGGCACCGTCGCCGGATCGGAGCTGCTCGCGCAAGGGTTTGCATCGCCGAAGCTGTTCCATCCGAGGGCATCGGCAGCCGGTTATAACCCGGCGGCTTCGTCCGGCTCCAATATGGCCGTGGCTTCAAGCGACTATGCTGCGGCTATGGCGGAGAAGGTTGAAGCCTGGAAGAAGGAGAATCCCGCGCTTACCGATATTCCGGCAGAGCTTGTGACGGTATCGGGCTCCGGCTTCGACCCGGATCTGTCGCCGGAAGGAGCGAAAGCACAGGTGCCTCGCATCAGCAAGGAGACGGGGATCGGTGAGCGTCAGCTGAACGAGTTGGTCGACCGGCTGACGAAAGGGCGCCAGCTCGGCGTATTCGGGGAGCCGAGGGTCAACGTGACCGAATTGAATATGGAATTGCTGAAGCAGGTGAAAATGTAAGTGGCAGGCGCCGCTCTCCTTCCATGGTGAGTGGTTTCTGCGCATTCAAGGGCAGAGGAGAAGAATACCTGTGGATAACTTCAAACGGAAAACGCCGGAGGAGATTTTATTATCCATCTCCAAATTGCACCGCGGTTCCTTGAAAATATATATGGGGGCTGTCAGCGGATCGGGGAAAACGTACCACATGCTTCGGGATGGACAGAACCTCAAGAAACAGGGCATCGACGTCGTGATCTGTGCAGTCTCAACGCTGCAGCGGCCGGAAACGATGGAACAGTTGGGTGACTTGGAGCGGGTTCCAAGTATTCATTGGTTCCGGGGGGACGTGGAGCAGAAGGATTTGAATGTCGAAGCCTTGGTGATTCGAAATCCGGAGGTTGTCCTCACGGACGGCCTGGCGCATCGGAACCGCCCGGACGCGCGCTTTCCGACAAGGCTGGAAGACATTAAGTTCCTCCTCTCCCAAGGCATAAGCGTCATTACGACAGTGAATGTCTACGAATTGGAGGAGGCGAAGGATGTCGCGCATAAATTAACGGGGATTGAAGTCCCCCATTGCGTGCCTTCGGACACTTTGGAGCTGGCCGATGAGGTGCGCCTGATCGACGCGACCCCGGAGACGATCCTGAGCCGGTTGGCGGAGGGGCATCTCAAGGGCCGTCAGGACGAGGGAGTCTTCAAACGCGGCAATCTGGGCGTGCTGCGAGAGCTGGCGCTGCGCCTGGTAGCCGAAGATGTGAACGACTCGCTCGAAGAACACCGCGATCAGATGGGCTTCTCCGGTCCCTCCGGAGTGACGGAGCGGATCATGGTCACGACGCAATATCACTGGAACGGCTCGATCTATGTTCGCCGGGGACAGCAAATTGCCAAACGCTTGAACGGCGAGCTTCTTGTCGTTACGTTACGCTACAAGAATAAGCTGTTAACGAAAGAAGCGGCCGCTTTTCGCAAATCCATCATGAAGCTGGTGGAGAAAGTCGGCGGCACCTTCGAGGAGCTGCCCTTGCTCTTTCGCCGGTGCATCCCGCGAATTTTGGTGGACTATGCCACCCTGCATAAAGTGACGCGCATCGTGCTCGGCCACTCGAAGCAAACCCGATGGCAAACATTGTGGCAGGGGTCCGTCATTAACGGCTTGCTGCGGAGAACGAAGACGATTGACTTATTTCTGGTGGCGGATCGGGCATCTATGGAAGGGGAGCGGATTCTGCCGGCCCATATCCAGGCGGTGAAGGAGCCCCATAAGTATAAGCGTCTCAGCAGGCAGGAAGTGGAGGCGAAGATTGAGAAGATCAGCCGCGGACGCTTCAAGGTGTATATCGGTGCCGCCCCCGGCGTCGGCAAAACATATACGATGCTGCGGGAAGGCGACGATCTGCTGAAGAAAGGGATCGACGTGAAGATCGGGCTACTGGAAACGCATGGACGCCATGAAACGATCCAGCAGATTGGCGAGCTGGAGACAATTCCCCGGGCGAAGCTGTATTATCAAGGCGTGAGGCTGGAGGAAATGGACACGGAGGCGATCATTCGGTTAAGACCCGAGGTCGTCTTGGTCGATGAATTGGCACATACGAATGTTCCCGGGAGCAAGCATAAGAAGCGGTATGAGGATGTGTTGGATATTTTGGAGGCGGGCATCTCGGTAATTGCGACGCTGAATGTGCAGCACCTGGAGAGCTTGAACGACGCCGTAGAGCAGATCACGGGGATCCGCGTGCGGGAGACGGTGCCGGACAGTCTGCTGCGGGCCGCCGATGAGGTGCAGCTCATCGATGTTGCTCCCGAGGCGCTGCGGCAGCGCATGCGGGAGGGTAAGATCTATGCGATGGCGAAAGTGGAGCAGGCGCTGGGCCATTTCTTCAAAATAGGCAACTTGATCGCCCTGCGCGAGCTCGCCCTGCGGGAAATTGCCGATGATGTCGACGAACGCTTGGAGTCGATGGAACGTAAAAGCTCGCTCCGCGGACCGTGGCGCCGCAAGGAAGTGATCTGCGTAGGCGTGACGGAGCTCGCCCAGGCTGACCGCTTGATCCGCCGGGGCTTTCGGATTGCGCACCGGCTGAAAGCGGCGTGGCACGTCTGTTTCATTGATCCGGGTCCGGCAGACGGGCTTCGACTGGACACTGACAAGTTGGAGAAGCTGAGGAGACTAACCGTCACGCTGGGCGGCCATTTTATTTATACGGAAGCGGGAAGCCGCAAGCAAGTACCGCGCGTATTCGCAGAATTGGCCGGCAAGGCGGCGGCGACGCAGATTATCGTTTGGAAGGATGCAACGGTTCGAAGGCTGCTCCCTTTAACGAGGCATATGGATGTGCTCATCGTAGCGGATTACGATATATGGCAAACCGCAGGAAATAAGGTAAAATGAGGACATGATGAATAAACCAACGGAAATTCCGGTTAGCTGGCAATCCTATGGCGTGACGGCTCTGTTTATTGCAGTGCTAACCTTATGCATGCATATATTCAGTGCGATGGTGGGTTTGGTCAATATCGCTCTGCTCTATTTACTACCGGTCCTGTTCAGTGCGGTGCGCTGGGGAAGAGGCCCGTCTTTCTTCGCGGCATCGGCCGGTGTGCTGGCTTTCGATTTCTTGTTCGTTCCCCCGGTTTTCAGCTTGTCGGTTGCCGATTTGCGGTATTTGCTATCCTTCCTTGTTTATATTTCCGTTGCGGCCTTAACGGCAAGCTTGGCTTCCAGGCTGCGCAGCCAATTCCATCAGGCCCAAATGAGGGAGGCCAGCACCGCCGCGCTCTATGAGCTGAGCCGCAAGATGACGGCAATCTCGGACGTCGATGTCCTCCTGAAGCAGCTCGTGCAGCATGTGTCGGACACGTTGGAGGTGAAGGCAGCGATTTTTCTGCCGAATGAACAAGGTGAGCTGCGGATGGAGGCATGCTCCGAGGAAGGCTGGGATGACACCCAAGAGGAGTCGCAGTTGTCTATCGCTGCATGGGTGTACAGACATCATACGCTGGCCGGCCGGGGCACGTCGTCCTTGCGGGAAGCCACCCATCTCCATGTCCCGCTGCTTACCGGCAAGCAGGCGCACGGCGTGTTGGCTGTCGATGCACGGACGTACAGCCAGTCCGGCATGCCGGAGCTGATCCGGACCATTGAGGCGCATGCCGATTTGGCGGCTGTCGCGCTGTCCCGCGTCAAGCTGGCCAATGAAGCGAAGGTCGCGCAGCTTACGGCGGAATCGGAGAAGCTGCGCACCGCGCTGCTCGATTCGCTATCGCATGAGCTGCGAACACCGCTCGCCGCGATTATCGGGTCGGTGACCGGCTTGCTGGAGGGCGATGCCGTGTTCAGCCCTGAAGACAAGCGCGAGCTGCTGCTGACGATCCGGGAGGGCTCGACCCGCATGAACAGGCTCGTAGGCAACTTGCTGGGCATGGTCAGGATCGAAAGCGGCATGCTTCGGCTGAACCGGACATGGAGCGGCATCGACGATCTGATCGGGGTTGCGCTCACCCAGTTGAAGGATGCGCTGCAGAGCCGGAAGGTAAGTGTCCGGCTGGCGCCGGATCTGCCATCGCTCCCGCTGGATGATGTACTGATGGAGCAAGTGCTGATCAATGTGATCAGCAATGCCATCAAATATTCGCCGGAAGGCAGCGAAATCCGTATGGAGGCGGAGTTCGACCGGGATATGCTTCACTTATATGTGAAGGATGAGGGGATAGGCCTTGCACCTGGCGATGGCGAACGGCTGTTCGAGAAGTTCTACAGAGGGCAGCTGACGAAGCATATCCCAGGTACGGGCTTGGGGCTCGCGATCTGTAAAAGCATTGTAGAAGCTCACGGCGGACAGATAGCCGCAAAGCCTAACGAGCCCAAGGGGACGGCGGTTCGTATAAGCTTGCCTCTGCATGTTCCTTTAAGAGAGAGGGGTGAAGATAGAGATGGAGATGCAGATGGAGAGGACACCTACAGGGGCGAAAATATTAATTATTGACGATGAAGCGCAAATCCGTAAACTGCTTCGGGTCACCCTTAATGCACACGGTTATGAAGCGGCGGAAGCGGCAACCGGGCACGAAGGGATGCTGCAGGCGACGATGGTGCGTCCAGACCTGATCGTCCTCGACCTTGGATTGCCCGATATGACGGGGATGGAGGTGCTGGCTCACATTCGGGAGTGGTCGAAGGTCCCGATTATTATTTTGACGGCCAAGGATCAGGAGCAGGATAAAGTCGCTGCATTGGATCAAGGGGCGGACGATTATGTGACGAAGCCGTTCGGCATGGGCGAGTTCATGGCCCGCATGCGTGTTGCGCTGCGGCATACCGCCAAGACGCAGGATGAACCGGTACTGCGGCATGGTCAGCTCGTCATTGATCTGGCGCACCGGACGGTTGAGCTGCAAGGGGAGAAGCTGAAGCTGACCCCGACGGAGTACGATTTGCTCAAAGTGCTGGCGTTGAACGCGGGCCGCGTCATGACGCACCGCCAGCTGCTCAAGCAGGTGTGGGGCGGCTCCCAGTATGAGTCCGACAGCCAATATTTGCGCGTATATGTCGGCCATTTGCGGAAGAAAATCGAAGCGGATTCGACAAGGCCGCAATACATTCTTACGGAGCCGGGGATCGGCTACCGTTTTGCATATCAGGAGTAGGCAAGTTCGAGCTGCTCAGCCTCCCACGCACTCCATTTGTCATAAATGGAAAAACTCCTGTTATTTCAGCGTTCAATTGGCTCGTGGAGCGAATAACGGGAATTTCTCCCGTTAAAACTCCGGATGCAAAACAAATATGGACAATTTTCATGGAATTAGCTGGAAAAAATCCAGTTATCACCTCAGCAGGAGTGCTATCACGCCGAAATAAAGGGAGAAATTCCAGTTACGCGTACCTCCTGCGCAGGATCCTCCTAATAGCACCAGCACCGCCGCCTCCTGCGGGACTCTCCTAAACATCAGCTCCGTCACCTCTGAGCGGATTCTCCTAATCGCACCAGATACGTCGCCTCCTTCGGGATCTTCCTAATCGCTCCAGCACCGTCGCCCCCTACGCAGTACTCCCCTAATCGCCCCAGCTCCGACATCCATGCGCGGGATTTTCCCACCCCCCCCCTAACAGGCTAGCCTTCCAATCCTAAAGAACTCTGCTCGCAACCGTTAAGTTCCTCACCGTCAGCGATCCAGAAAGATCACGATCGTTTGCATAGGGAGCTGCCATCCGCGGAAAATTAAGACAAAGCAGAATGTCACATAGGGGGTAATAGATTTTGAACAAGCAGGATCAGCAATTATCGGTCTTCTCTTTAGGCGGCATTAACGAAATTGGCAAAAATATGTACGTCGTCCAGCATGGAAACGATATCGTCGTAATCGATTGCGGCTCCAAATTTCCGGACGAAACCTTGCTCGGCATCGATCTTATCGTTCCTGATATTACGTATTTGCTCGAGAACAGCGAGAACGTCAGAGCGTTAATCGTGACTCACGGGCACGAGGACCACATTGGCGGCATCCCTTATATTCGCAGACAATTGAATATGCCCATCTATGCGACCAGGCTGACGCTGGGTCTGATCGAAGGAAAGCTCAAAGAGTCCGGGCTGCTGGCCGGCACTCAGCTGAACGAGATTACGTCCGATTCGAGCTTGACGCTGGGCAGCATCACATCCACCTTTTTCAAGACGAATCACAGTATTCCGGATTGTTTGGGGGTCGTGTTCCGTACGCCAGCAGGCACTGTCGTGCATACGGGGGACTTCAAGTTCGATCTCACCCCTGTCAATCATCAATACCCGGACATCCACAAAATGGCCGATATCGGTTCGAAGGGCGTCACGCTCCTTCTATCGGAGAGTACGAATGCCGAGCGGCCAGGGTACACGCCTTCCGAAAGCCATGTAGGCAAACATATCGAAGAAGCATTCCATAGAGCGAAGCAAAAAGTGTTCATCGCCACCTTCGCGTCTAATGTGCACCGGCTCCAGCAAGTTGTGGACGCCGCCTCGGCGACGGGCCGCAAGCTGGCGCTGCTGGGACGCAGCATGGTGAATGTCGTGAAGGTGGCTTCGGAGCTCGGCTACTTGAATGTGCCGGAGGGCATGCTGGTGGATGCGGCAGAGGCGGGCAACCTGTCTTCCGACCGTATTGCCATTCTGTGCACGGGCAGTCAAGGGGAGCCGATGGCCGCCCTTTCCCGGTTATCCCGTTCCAACTACCGCAATGTCGAGATTCAACGGGGGGACACGGTTATTCTCTCCTCTTCGCCGATTCCCGGCAACGAACGCAATGTCTCCAAGACGATCGATAATTTGTTCAGTCTGGGCGCAGAAGTGATCTACGGATCCAGCTCGTCGACAGGGATGCACGTCTCCGGCCACGGCAGTCAAGAAGAGCTGAAGCTCATGCTGACGCTGATGAAGCCCAAATATTTCATTCCGATCCACGGCGAATACCGCATGCTGCACCAGCATCGCATTCTGGCGGAATCGGTCGGGGTCGAGCCGGACAATATTTTCATTCTGAATAATGGGGATGTCGTGGATATCCAGGGGGAGACGGCGGTCCAAACCCGCAAAGTCACCGCGGGCAATACGTTGGTCGACGGCTTGGGAGATGTCGGGAACATCGTTCTAAGGGACCGGAAGCAGCTGTCGGAGGAAGGGATCCTCATTGTAGTTCTTTTGCTGAGCAAGGCGGATGGCAAAATTTTGTCAGGACCGGACATCATCTCCAGAGGGTTCGTATATGTGCGCGAGTCCGAGGATCTCATTGACCAAGCAAGCATCCTGGCGGCAGATACGGTCAACAGAATGCAGGCCGAGCAAATGAATCAATGGAATGTGCTGAAAATTAACGTGAAGGAAGTATTGGGGCGTTTCTTCTATGAGAAAACGGGCCGAAGACCCGTCATCCTCACCATCATTACGGAGTTTTAGCCTTGCGGATATATTAAACAGGCAAGATCAGCACTTTGCCCGAAGTCATATTAGCTGCATACTGATGGATCGCATCCACCGTTTGCGGGAGCTTGAACGTTTGGGAGATTTCCGTCTGGATGTGCGATCCGACGGATTTCTTCATCGAGCCCTGCAGGGAGAGCAGTTCGAAGATCGATTGGGTCTTCACCCATTCGGAAGCCCAGAAGCCCGTGATCTGCTTCCGGCGGAAAACGAGATCGTTGGCGTTAATGGTTGTCGTATGGCCGCCCAGCAGGCCGTATTGGAACAGCGTGGAGCCATCCGGGAGCGCCGAGAGCACGGTACCCGTCAAGTCTCCGCCTACGGCATCGAAACAGACGGTAGCTCCGAGCTCGTGGGTCTTGCGCCGCAGCGTCTCCTCGAAGGCTGGGGCGGCGCTGTTCACGATATGCAGCCCGCCGATTTCTCGCAATAGCTGCTCATGCTCACTTTTGCGAACTACACTGATGACGGCGAGGTTATGCGCTTTGGCGAGCTTCACGAGTATTCGGCCAAGCGCGCTGGCGCCGGCTGTCTGTACGATCGCCTTGGATCTGTGCTGCTTGGCGATCTTCACCATGGCCAGGGCACTCGCGGGATTCACGAAGAAGACCGCGCCCTGCTCGTCCGACACGTGGTCCGGCAGAACCATGCAGGTCATGGCGCTGGCTTTGGTATACTCACTCCAAGAGCCGTACACTTCCGAAACGAAGGCTACGCGCTTTCCTTTCAGCATACGGGCGACAAGACTGCTGCCGGTTGCAATGACCGTTCCGCAGCCTTCCATGCCTCCAACCGAAGGGAGTGCCCGCTTTATGCCGTAATTGCCGGAAAGAAATAATAAGTCCGCAGGATTAATGGAAGCTGCATGCACTTTAATGAGGACTTCATTGTTTCCGATTGCCGGAATCGGCGTTTCGCCGAATTCTATCCCCGAAACCCCGCTGTACTGCTTGATCAGCGCGGCTTTCATCATTTTCGACATACGTAATGACCCACCCGTCCTAGATGAAATGTTTACTAATGTTCACTGTATTATATAATACAGGGTGATTGGGTGGGAATAATGGCTAACATCAAATTTGCATAAAGATTTGATTAAGTGGGTGCCTTCGAGGCACCCTTTTGCATGAAATTATAATTGCTTCATAAAGCCATGGGCGATATTCAGGTCGGAGGGCATGAATTTGGCGGTGCCCGATTTGATCAGGCCGGCAAGCACAATGCAATTCGAGGCGATGGCGCCGCGCATCCAGTTGGGATCGAAGGGAGAGTTCGCTTCAAGCGAGCCGAGATCCAGCATGGCCAGCTGCTTGGTGAATAAGGTGAAGTCGCTTCTCAGGCAGTATAAGTCTTGTTCCAGCTCGATCTGGAAATGCTTCAGGTAAGTCTTCTCGCCGCCGGTATATGCAAATGGGCCTAACGTAGCGGGGAAGCGGGAGGATAGCCATTTGATGCAGGTGGTTATTTGCCTCTGGTGCGGGGGGCAGAGCAAGTTGAATTGCTGATTCAAATCGGAAATCCCGAAGGGGATCAGATAGGGAGCCTCGCACTCATGCGTAATAATCTGGATGCTGCCGCTTCCGGCGTGGATGACGTCGAGATGGCTGGGGATATCGGATTCGGCTATCGCTTTGCGCAGCAGCTCGGCTTCTTCCTTCTGGGAGATCGTCCGGTAAGCGATGCGGAGATTTCGGCATATTTCCTCCATATGCTCGCACAACTGCGGCGACCTCCGCATCGCATCGGTCCCGATCGCCTCGACGTGGCCTTGCAAGTCCCCGTCCGGCATGGAGCCTTGGCTGGACAACAGCGATTTGATCTGGTTCTCAATCGCCGGCAGACAAACCTCGCTCTCTAGCAGTTCCCACGTAAGAACATCGATTTGCTCAATTCCCTCATCTGACTTCCTGAATACTTTGGCGCTGTGACTGCCCAGATCCAAAATTAATTTATCACTATGCATAAGATTTCACCCGTTTGTTCCTTTGTCATGGTTTACGCGTCTGTGAATCCATGTTAGTTTGCTAGATGCTGTATAATTGGCATTCTCCTGTAAAATAAAGGCTCTCAGAAGTCCAATCATATATGATAAATGTTTCCTGTGTCAACCAGTTTTTGCTAAAAATTAGGATAAGTTCCGATAAAAGAAATTCCAACAAAATGTAAGTATTTCCGACATCGGGCAGCTGATTAGGAGGGGGCGGAACGCAAAAAAAGACCCGTTCCAAGAAAGGACCGGGTCGTTATTTTATAGAACAAATTTATAGCCTACACCCCAAACGGTTTTGATATATTTGGGCTCTTTGGGGTTGACTTCAATTTTCCTTCGCAGGTTCGTAATATGTACATCAATGGCGCGATCGTTGACGTAAGAGTCGAAGCCGCGCAAGGCATTGATCAAGTCCTCCCGGCGGTAAACGCGTTCGGGATGCTCGTACAGCAGCCGCATCAGTTCGAATTCGGAGAACGTCATATCGACGGATTCGCCTCGTACGTAGAGCGTTCTTTTCTCCAAATTGATGTTCAAATCCATGGGCGGCACCGTCACAGGCTGAGGAGCCTGCTGGTCTTCGGACGGTTGGGTTTGCTTGAACCGGCGTAAGAGCGCCTGGATTCTGGCCTTCATCTCATGCATGCTAAACGGCTTGCATAAATAGTCATCGGCACCGACGGTAAATGCCTCGATCTTCTCGCTGACTTTGGAGTTGGATGAGATGATAATGATCGGAACGGGTGTCAAGCTGCGCAAAGAGTTGCATAAGTCCGTTCCTTCGAAGTCGGGAAGCATGAGATCCAGAAGAATCAGATCCGGGTTAAATTCTTGCAGCGCTGCGAGGCCGTCTTGACCATTGTGGGCTCTGTGGACGAGGAAGCCTTCTTCCGTCAGATACATGCAGACCATTTCACCGATTATATCGTCGTCCTCAATTAACAGCACTCTGTCCAATTATAAACTCCCCCAGACTAAGCTTATTTGTAATTCTAAATTGTGAATGAACAGAGGGATCTTAAGTCCTAACAATTAACTCATTAATTCTATTATAAGGTGTCGAAAATTAAGAGTAAACCGCTCACACACATATTTTATCGGGTATTTGTTAGTAAAATGTTAGCGAAAAACCGCTGAGAAATCATACCTTTTAGGTAAGTAACCTAATAAGTGGAAGCTACAATAAGAGACAATACGGCTTTTATGGAAATTTGCATGCAGGAGGTGTTAATGGAATGGGTCTTATGGATAGGTATGGAGTCCTGATTGTAAGTGACTCAGTGGAACTGAGAGAGAACCTGCTCCCCGTCTTCGAACGGGATGAACAGTTCCGGGTTACCGGGCTCGCCAAGCACGGCAACGCCGCACTGGACGATCTGTTGGCAGGGAGACCGGACTTAGCCGTGATCGATCTGGCAATGCCCAATCTTGGCGGTCTTACGGCGCTTCAGCTTATTATGAATCATAGTCCAATTCCAATCGTTGTGCTTAACACGCATACACCCGAAAGTACCATGCAGACCGTCCAAGCTATGCGGATGGGGGCTGCGGATTATTATCATAAAGATATGCTTGTAGGGCCATCCTCGCACGAAATGATGATCTCCTACTTCTTGGAGCGCTGCAAAATGGCGGTGCTGAACGGCATTCAAGGCGTCTATGAATCTCCGGTCAATACGGCTGGAATTGCGGAGGCTGCGCTTACGGACACGCTGCAGGTGAAGCGGCAGCAGTTCCAGAAGCGGATGGACATTGAGTTCCATCTGCGCAAGGCGATCGCCAATCAGGAATTTTATCTGGTGTACCAGCCTGTTGTGGATGTCTATATGAACCGGATCGTGGGATTGGAGAGTCTGATTCGTTGGCGCAATCCATCGCTGGGGCAAGTGCCGCCTTGCGATTTCATACCGGTGGCGGAAGAAAGCGGCCTGATTCATGAGATTGGGGAGTGGGTGCTCCGGGAGGCCTGCACGCAGAACAAGAAATGGCAGGATGCAGGCCTGCCGAAACTGTTCGTAGCCGTCAATTTATCCCGGCGCCAGTTCAATGACAGCGGATTAAGCGTGACGATCCAGAAGATTTTGGAGGAAACGGGCTTGCAGCCGAAGTATTTGGAACTGGAAATTACCGAGAGCATGAGCATGGAAGTGACGTTGGCCGCAGATGCGCTCAGTCAGCTGAAAGGGCTAGGCGTGCACGTAGCGATGGATGACTTCGGCACCGGGTACAGCTCGCTCGGGTACTTGAAGGATTTCCCAATCGATAAGCTGAAGATCGATCAATCCTTCATTAAGGGTTTGAAGCACAGACAGGTGAATGCGGCTATCGTGAATACGGTGATTACGATGGCCAAGAATTTGAATCTGCTCGTCGTAGCCGAAGGGCTGGAGAGCGAGGAGGAGCTGCAGGTGCTGCGGGATTGCGGCTGCCGGTTCGTGCAGGGCTATTATTTCAGCAAGCCGGTACAGGCGGATCATATCGAGGAGCTGCTGCACACGGATACGCGCGTAGTCAACAAATAGGGTAGGCAAGATGAAGATAGGCAGGTGATCGTTCTGCTGCGCGATCTGGTTACGAATTTCGCCATTATTACGGTTTTTGTATTATTCGTCGAACAGTTTTTCATCATGACGAAGCTCGATGAGAAGCCGTCATGGTATTATAAGATTTACGTCGGGATCACGCACGGCATTCTCGTCCTGATCCTGATTAATTCCGGGGTGACGGTTGACGGCCAGTTCTCGCTGAATTTACGTGGCATTGGGTTTCTGCTGGCCGCTTACCTGGGAGGATATCCGTCCATTATCATTGCCTTCGTGGTGTTATGGCTATGGCGCTTCTTCACGGATAGTTTCAACTCACTTCCGGTCATTTTCATCGGACTGGCGGCGATTACGGGCACAGCGTTTATTTTTGCCAGAACGCGTACGTACTGGTTCAAGTGGTTATACGGTGCCACCTTCTTCTATACGTTCTATTACGGGATGATTTGGCTTGTTTACCGAACCCCGGCGACAATCATTTGGAGATACGTGTGTTACCAGATGGTGTGTGTAGCGGTAGTGGCTTGCTTTCTCGGCTATCTGATCCGCGCGCGGGAGTACAAGCAGCAGATTCGGCAGGTGGAGCAGGAGCTCATCGATATGCTGCGCTTCCAGCCGGGCTTAACGTTCAAGTACCATAAGCACCGGGAACATTTTATCTACATATTAATCGAAGGTCAGTTACTCTATCAGCTCGGAATGAGGCCAAACCAATTCATCGGTAAAAGCATACAAGATATCCAAGCGCCAGGCAGCAGCTTCCTGGAACCGTTGCATCCGTTCTTCGAGCTGGCTTGGCAGGGCGAACGGGTTACCTACGAGTATGATTTTGACGGCACCACGCTGCTAGTGACACTGCAGCCGATTAGCAGATTCGGCAGCGTAGCGGAGGTGATCGGATCGGTCGTCGACGTGTCGGAACACCGGGCCGTTCAGATGAAAGCAAGGGTTAGGGACGAGCAGTACCGGACGTTGGTGGAGAATTCGGAGGACTTCATATTCAGGTTCTGGCTGGATGGGAGCATTGCCTCGGCTAATTATAAAATGTATGAGACCTACGGCCTCAAGCCGGACCTGGTCAAAGGCAAGCAATTGACCGAAGTGATACAGATGAACGATCCGCAGAAGTGGGAACGGGCTTTCACACAATCGATTGCCCAAGGCAAGACACAGCAGTTCGATATGAACCTTCTGCTGCCGGACGGCACCGAGCATGCGTACAATGTCACGCTATCTCCGCTATTCGATGAGAAGCGAACCGATATTATCGGAGTGACCGGTACGGTCCACGATATAACGGACCTGAAGAAGCGGGAGGAGGCGGATGAGTCCAACCGGGCGAAAAGTCAATTCCTGGCCCGGATGAGCCATGAAATCCGCACGCCGCTGAACGGCATTATGGGACTGTCGCTGCTGCTGCAGAGAACGGAGTTAACGGCGGTACAGAAGGATTATTTATGCAAAATGGATGCTTCATCCAGCGTCCTGCTCGCTGCGATTAACGATATTTTGGACTTCTCGAAGATCGAAGCCGGCAAATTGATTTTGGAGAAAGCGGACTTCTCCCTGGAAGAGTCGCTGCAGAAGGTGGCGGATCTGATCAGCGTTTCCTTGGGCAATAAGCATATCGAGATTTTGCTGGACACGTCGGCCGATATGCCCGATTTGGTTAACGGCGATTCCTTCCGCTTGGAACAGATTCTGATTAATCTAATGAATAATGCGATCAAATTTACGAATTACGGCCATATCCGGCTGCAGGTTCAGCTGGAGGAGTACGTGGAGGAAGGCGTCGTCATCTCCTTCGCTGTGGAGGACACGGGAATCGGCATCTCCAAGGAGCAGCTGGCTTTGCTGTTCCAGCCATTCTCGCAAGCGGATACATCGACAAGCCGTAAATATGGCGGCACGGGACTTGGCTTAGTGATCTGCCAGCACTTGGTGCAGTCTATGGGCGGCGTTCTGCAGGTGGAGACGATGCCGGGGAAGGGCAGCTGTTTCTACTTCAGCTTGATCTTCGGGCACGATCAACGCGCAGAGGAAACGCTTCGGCGGCAGGGGCTCCCTCCTGCCGCACACCGGCCCGGCAATAAGCTGGCGCTGATCGCCGAGGATCATCCGATCACCGCACGGCATCTGTCCGGACTGCTTGCCGATTGCCGGCTTGAGGTGACAGCTGTGCCGGCGGCAGCGGACATCTTCACTGCGTTGGAGCAGCAGCATGTGCCCCGTTATCTGTTCCTGGATATGCAGATGTCCGCTATGCAGGACCCGTCCGTATGGCAGCGGCTGGTGGATTCGGCCGACCGCTCCCGGACCCAGCTGATTGCGCTAACAACGCTGCAGGGACGTGAGGACATGGCAGCCTTGCGGGACGTTCTGAAGGCGGATGCGGTTCTCGTGAAGCCAGTGAGCAGACTGTCGGTGCGGAAGATGCTTCAGGCGCTGGATACGGACTCGCCATACATGGGGACGGCTGGCATGCCAGCGGAGCAAACCAGGACAATAAGCCATTGCCCGCCCTCCAAAGGGTATATCCTGGTTGCCGAGGACAATGAAATCAATCAATTGGTGATCACACAGCTTCTGGATCAACTGGGGTACACGGCTGTCATTGCGAATAACGGGCATGAGGCGTTGTCGCGAGCGGAGGAGCAAGCGTGGAAGCTGATTCTCATGGACATTCATATGCCTGAGATGGATGGTTATGAGGCGACGCAGAAGTTAAGGCAGCTGAAAGCGATGAAAAGCGTGCCGATTGTTGCTCTGACGGCAAACGGTTTCGTGAAAGAGCCGATGCAAATGCTCAAGCTCGGACTCAACGATATGCTGGTTAAGCCGGTGAACGAGCAGCAGCTTTCGAATATGCTGGAGAAGTGGCAGGATTTAAGCTGGTTGTTGAACCTGCAAGGGCTCGATACGGAGCGCGTGCTGCGCAATATCGATGGGAAAATACATATTTATCAATATATGATCGAAAAATTTAAGCTGGATTACCGGCATTTCGCAGAAAACCTGCTCGCCTGTATGGTCCATCGCGAGGATGCGGCGGCACGCCGTATGGTGCATACGCTCAAGGGGGTTGCCGCGAATTTCTATGCGGAATCGCTGCACAGTGCCGTGATCGCTTTGGAGCAAGAGATGGAGGAGGAGATCAGGCTGGAGGCCTGCAAGGAGGGCATTGTGCGTGTTCAGTACGAGATCGATCAAATTCTGGGAGTGGCGGTAGGCGGCCGGATAAAGAAATACTAGGCTGGATTTCGTGGTATGATAGCAGAAAAAGGAATCGGAAGGTGATTCATAACAAATGGTCACAGTTCATCATTACGATGCTTTCAGCCAAATTCCGAATAAGGGGAATCCGGCTGGTGTCGTGCTTACGGGAGAAGCGCTGACAGCGGATGAGATGCAGCGTATCGCCGCGCAAGTCGGCTTTAATGAAACGGCGTTTCCGCTGAAGTCCGATAAGGCGGATCTGCGCATCCGCTTTTTTACGCCTGGTCATGAGATTAACCTGTGCGGACATGCCACGATGGCTACGATCTATGCTATGCATGCCAGAGGTTTGTTGAACGGTCAAACCGAACTGACGATTGAAACCGGAGCCGGTGTTTTGCCGGTGCACATTCAGGCGGCGGACCCAGCTCCGGCTGAAGCCGAAGCCAGGCGAACAGACGGGGGAGTCATCATCAGGATGCAGCAGGCTCCGCCGCAATTTCAAGCCTTCCATGGCTCTATGGGCGATCTTGCGGCATCTATGGGCATTACCGAAGACGACATCGAGACTTCTCTCCCGACGGTGTATGGCAGCACTGGAACATGGACTTTGCTGGTTCCCGTCAAGTCGCTGGCCGCATTCCGGGCGATGAAGCCGGTTAACGAGCAATTCCCTGCGGTGCTGAAGGAGATGCCGAGGGCTTCGGTCCATCCCTTTTGCTTGGCAGCCTATGACGCCCGTGCGCATATGCATGCCCGCCATTTCTCATCGCCCTACTCCGGCACGGTCGAAGACCCGGTGACGGGGACGGCGTCAGGCGTAATGGGGGCGTACTATGCCAAGTATATCGAGAGAACGACGGGCTCGTTGTTGTCGCTGACGGTTGAGCAAGGCCATGAGATCGGCAGAGACGGGCGTATTGGCGTTTCGGTCGATACCCGGCGTGAGCCGTGGGAGATCGCAATTACGGGGACGGCGGTGCACGTGAAGGATTTTGAGGTGTAGCCGGCAGGCAGCCGCCTAACTGTTCGCAAGGTAAGACAAACCGAACGTCAGCCACACGAAGTGATACACATTAACGGCTCCATAAATAAGAACGGTGGCGGTCAGTGAGGGCTGTACCCAAGCTCTTCTGCGGATATAAGGGTAGAAGGCCATCAGCAGCAGAGGAAGGATGGTTTTTAGCAGATAATACCCTCCGACATGCCACTCGTAAACACTTCGTATCAAGGGGTTCAATTCCTCAATCAAGCGAAGCTGGAGTCCGATGTCCGTGAAGATGGCATCGCTAAGACAAAAAATAAGCAGCCAGACTAATGTTCTACTCTTGAACAAATGCCGAAAGAAGGTCATAGGCGTCCTCGCTTTCCGATCGAAGGAGTGAGTGGGGCGTTCTGGCATATCTTTTATGATACACTTCGTATCGTGGGAATGCAACCGATGCAGCACGCGCGCTATGCCTGGACCGGACAGGACCCGACGAGACCAGACGAGACCAGACGAGACCAGACGAGACCAAACCCGACGAGACCAGACCCGACGAGACCAGACCCGGTAAGGCTCTTGTGTCCGCAGCCGGTTAACGGTTCTAACTGTGTCCGCAACTCTCCGCCTGGTGGGGCGGTTAAGCGGAAATATGGTTCGTAATCAAGCCGGAAACAACGGTTTTTGAGGCTGAAGCGGAAATACAATGCGTTATTTGCATTGATTATGGGGGGTTGACGTTAAAATCAACCCAATAGAGCATCCAATTTCCGCTCAGGTGACGAAAAGGTCAATGTGGGGAGCAATAAGGATCTGTATTTCCCTTTGGCAGAGTGAGCGGCACAACAAAAAGGCCGCCCCGTGCAGATCCATCTGCAGGGAGCAGCCCTTTTTATTTTTTAGAACACTTTTGTTGTCCAGGACTCACAATTCCACGTCTCGGTGACCACGTCGCGATAGAAATCCGGTTCGTGAGAGATGAGCAGGATGCTGCCTTTGTACGCTTGAAGCGCGCGCTTCAATTCATCCTTGGCATCCACGTCCAAATGGTTCGTCGGCTCATCGAGCACGAGCAGGTTCGTTTCGCGGTTGATCAGCTTGCAGAGGCGCACCTTGGCTTTCTCGCCGCCGCTGAGCACGACCACTTTGCTCTCGATATGCTTCGTCGTCAAGCCGCATTTGGCTAGCGCTGCACGTACCTCGAACTGCGTGAACGAAGGGAACTCGTTCCAGACTTCCTCAATACAGGTGTTATTGTTGGAATCTTTGATTTCCTGCTGGAAGTAACCGATTTGCAGGTTATCTCCCTTTTGAACGGAGCCGGATACCGGTGTGATTTCGCCCAAAATGCTGCGCAGCAACGTCGTCTTCCCGATTCCGTTCGCTCCGACCAAGGCAATCTTCTGGCCGCGCTCCATGCGCAGATTCAGCGGTCTGGACAACGGCTCGCCGTAGCCGATCACCAGATCCGTCGTTTCGAAGATCAACTTGCCCGACGTACGGCCCTCTTTGAAATTAAACTGCGGTTTCGGCTTCTCCCGCGCCAACTCGATGACTTCCATCTTGTCGAGCTTCTTCTGTCTGGACATCGCCATGTTGCGTGTCGCTACGCTCGCTTTGTTGCGGGCAACGAAATCCTTCAGCTCGGAAATTTCTTGCTGCTGGCGCTTGTAGGCTGATTCCAGCTGCTGCTTTTTCATTTCGTACACCTGCTGGAAGTGATCATAATCGCCGACATAGCGGTTCAACGCTTGATTCTCCATGTGATAGATCAAGTTAATAACGCTGTTTAGGAACGGAATGTCGTGGGAGATCAGAATGAAGGCATTCTCGTACTCCTGCAAGTAGCGTTTCAACCATTCGATATGCTGCTCATCGAGATAGTTCGTCGGCTCGTCGAGGAGCAGAATGTCCGGCTTCTCGAGCAGCAGCTTCGCCAGCAACACTTTGGTCCGCTGTCCGCCGCTCAAATCGTTCACGTCTTTGTCCAGGCCGATATCGGTAAGACCGAGACCGCGAGCGGTTTCCTCCACCTTGGCATCGATCATATAAAAGTCCTGATTCGTCAGCATATCCTGAATCGTGCCGACATCCTCCAGCAGCTTCTCCAGCTCTTCCGGCGTGACGTCGCCCATGCGGGCGTACATATCGTTCATTTCCTGTTCCATGTCGAACAAATATTGAAAAGCGCTCTTGAGAACGTCGCGGATCGTCATCCCTTTGCTAAGCACCGCATGTTGATCCAGGTAACCGACACGCATGCGCTTGGACCATTCGACTTTGCCGTCATCCGGCTGCAGCTTGCCTGTAATGATGTTCATGAAGGTCGACTTGCCTTCGCCGTTCGCACCGATCAGTCCGATGTGCTCGCCTTTGAGCAGGCGGAATGAAACGTCGTTGAAGATGGCGCGGTCTCCAAAGCCGTGGCTTAATCTTTCTACATTTAATATACTCATGAAACGACACCTTTTCTTTTAAACTTTGTCTCGTTTTATTATAAGCGCTATGGGATGGAAAACTCAATGAACGGCGGGTAAAATTGTTGCAAATCCGCGGCCCCGGGGCTTGGTCCTTACGGCAGTCGCACAGACGCCCGGTACAAGGTGCTGTTCCAGTCCACCTTGCTGTTCAGCGACTCCGCTACGAGACGGAGCGGAACATACATCCGGCTGTCCGCCATGATTTGCAGCGGGACGGGCACGGCGACGCTCTTGCCATTGAGCGTAGCGGTAGAGCTGCCGTCCTTCAGCTTCAACGTGACGCCGGCGCTGGTGATCGTTGCGGTTCGCGCAGCGGCGTCCCATTGGAAGCCGGCGTTCATCGCGGTGATGAACGGGCGGATCGGAACGACCGCCGTCTCCTTGACGATGAAGCCGCTGTAATCATACACCGGCTGCCCGTTGATATCGATCTGCACCTTCGGCTTGTCCAGCTTGCGCACGACAAGCGCATTGCTCAGCTCGCGGCCGGGATAGGTCATCATCGTGTTATTGGCATACAAGCCGGAGCTGGCTCCGCCATCCATGTTCATCGCTTCCTTCAGCCCCAGCTGAATGGCGATGGCGGCGAGCTGGGAGAGCGTTGCGCTGGGCACCGTTCCCATCACGAGACGGTCCGAGCCGTCGATGCCGATGAAGCTGCGGGCGGCCGCGGATTGCGTTACTTTGGGATCGGAGAATCCGTCCCGTTTGACATCAAGGTCGACGGCGCCGCCGGTCACCAGCTTCGGTCCGACGCCGATCGCGGCCAGCCACGACTTGGCGTTCAGCGAAACGCCGCCTTCGCCTTTGGCGACGAGCTCCTTCGTGACACGGTCGCCGACGTCCAGATTCGGCAGCACGTGCTGCCGATTGTTCGCGCTGTTCCCGACGAACAGCACATACCCGCCGTCCGGAACCTGGACGGAATCCGTCGTGATGCGCGTGATGAGCCCGTCCTCGATCACGACTTTGGTGCCGTTCGGGAAGCCGATCCAGCTCCCGAAGTCCGGCGTGTACCAGACGACTTGGTCCGTGCTGGCGTCGCCGAAATATTTGTTCACACCCCAGGGGCTAATGGGGTATGTACCCGATCCTTCGCTGACCCGAACGGCGATGTCGAGGTCGACGAGCTGAATGTCCGGCACCTTGTCCCGGTTCAGGATGAAGGTTTGGTTTTCGCCGGAGTGCACAGCTTCTCCAGCCTCCACCAGGGCTCCGTTCGGATAGCGGACGTACGGGTCGGATTCGTACGCGTTGAAGAACGTGCCGTTAATGGCGGCAACGGCGCCTTCGCGTTCGGCTATGGCCTGCAGCGGTGCATCGTGGCCGATGCCGCCGTCTGCCAGGGCGGGGGCGAGCTCCAGCGTCGGATCCGTCAAGTCGACGGTGACGACGTTGACATTGAAGCTGCGGCCGGAAGCGGAGACCGACTTCGTGACGGCGTTCACGGAGGGGGAATACAGCGCCGAAGCGGGGGAGCCCCCGGCGAACAGGGCGGCAGTCAGCAGCAGGGCGGCACCGGTTTTCATATATCTATAACGGAACATGTGCGTTAATCTCCTTCTTCGGTCGAATGCTGCCGGAATTCGTTCCGGCTATTTATATTATTCGGCCGATTGAGCACGATTTGTGACGTTTGGAGGCTCAATCGCGCCTAGGAGATTGATGGCAACAAAAAACACCGGCTCAAGATGAGCCGGTGTTAGAACGCTTAAGCAAGTTTGGTCAAGTATTCATCCAATTGGCTGAATGTGCCGCCGAAGCCTTGCTGCATGCTTAACTCCATGGATGCGAAGAAGGCAGCTTCCTCTTCGGTTGGGTTGACGGGTGCACCGTGGACCGTGATAACCGTCTTGCCGTCTTGCTCCTCGAACGTCACGGTGTTCATCGCTTCCAACGGGAAAACGGGGCTGAACGGAGCGCGTACCGTGTTGGCATCCGCATCGGAGAACGCATTCGTGTAGACGAGCTTCTCCGGCGGCGTAATTTCGTAGTAGACGAACTTCGCCCACATTTGGAATCCGTCGGGAGATGTCATGCTGAAGTGAAAGGCGCCGCCGGGACGCAGCTCGTGCGAAGCGATGGCCAACTCCATCCCGGTCGGACCCCACCACTGCGCAAGATGCTCAGGCCGAGTCCAGCATTGGAAGACGAGCTCACGCGGAGCGTTGAAGGAACGGGTGATGACGAATGGCTTGGCCGTTGTTTCGGACATGGGTAGATACCTCCCTATTTGGGTTATAGGATAGTACGGAGCGCGGCTGGCGGCGGCAGCGCTATGGCTTGCCGCCGGACTTTTTGTCTTGTTCTTGGAGTTCCTGCAAATAGGCATCCAAACGGTCGAATCGCTCTTCCCATAATTGGCGGAAAGACTTCACCCAAGCATCCAGCTCTTGAAGAGGCTGGGGCCGCAGCTTGTAGATTCGCCGGTTGGCAATCGGTTGTACCTCGACAAGTCCGGCCTCGCTGAGAACGCGAAGATGCTTGGAGGCTTGAGGCTGGTTCATCCCTAGTCGATCGGTGATTTCCCCTACGGTCAGGGGGCCGTCACGCAAGAGTTCGACGATGTGTAATCGGTTAGGCTCAGCGAGTGCGCTCATAGTCGAATTCATAAATGTAATATACCTCACTTGGAATATTCCAGTCAAGGAATACTTAAAATCAAGCCGGCGGGAGCCGGCATCGTATGTCCGAAAGATCCTGACGTTATTGGAGAAAAGGAGGGATCTTGGGTATCTCTCTATCATACATCAAAAATGCAATGCGAGGTATCAGGGCAGTTGAAATGAACGCATAGCAAAAAGGCTGCAGCCTGTGCAGCCTCCGTCCATTCGCAGATAGGCTCATCCAACCTGCCTACCCTTTAGCATGGCTTCAAATTCATCGATGATGAACAGGAATCTCTCTGCCTCCCGGAACACGTGGTCAGCGAGCAGAGGATGGATGATGCTTTTGATCCGGCAAGCTTCAATGAGCTCCCGCGCCGTCTTCTTGAAATCCCGGAGAGACACGACGGATACGCGATTCTGATCAAGGAACTGGCCGAGCAGCGGTTCCGTCTGAGATTGCGGACGCATACCGCTCAAATCAATGGCTTGAAACAGCAGCTGATCGAAATCGTGGCTGAAATTGCGCGCTTGCTCCACGAGCTGCCGTTCCGACGGGTCGAGCAAATGACCGATGAATTTGGCGTGGTCCGCCATAATGCGAAGGAAGAAAACGTTTTCGTTAATAATAGCATCAGGCAGAGCATCCAGGTTCCCGGCGTTCAATTCCTCCAGCCGGTTTCTGAAGTAGTTGGCTTCCCTGCTGATATGATCGACTAACAGAGGGAAATTGTTCCCGCCGGGCAGTTTGCATTGAATAATCAATCCAAGCACCTTGCGTTTGAACGCCCAAATATGCGTAGCTGCCGAATGCACCTCCAGATTGAACCGGGCTATCTGATCCGGATCCGCCGCCTCCGTAAAGGCATGCGATCTGGCCTCGATGTGCTCGAAAATCTGATAAAACTGGTTAGCCTCCTGAATTAACTGCGTATCCTCACAACGAAACCCGAGCTTCAGAAAGAGGGAATGTTCTTTCATAATCCGTGACCAGAAACGAATTTCCTCCAATGAACGCGCAACAAACTCGTTTGACAAGGTTAGCACTCTCCCCACGGTCATATGTTCATAAAATATGTATAGTAACCTGTGGGGACGGATATGCCAGATCCGTTACATTCGCATGAATCGCCGCCGTTATTTCCGCCCTTCGCCGACCATTTTGCGGTAATCCTTCGGGACGATTCCTTTGCTTTCCCGGAAAATACGGGAGAACGTTTTGTACGATCCGTAGCCCACCTCGTGAGCGATTTCCGTTACGCTCATGTCCGTGGATACGAGCAAGGAGCAAGCATGGCGCAGGCGCAGATCGTGCAGGAAATGCACGAAGGTCTGCCCTGTCGTCTGCTTGATTACCTCGGAGATGCGGGAGATGCTCATTGAGAACCGCGAGGCGAGGTCCGATAAAGCAAGCTCCTCCTGGTAGTTGCGGTGAATGTAGTGGATGATCGGCCAGACGGCATGGCTCGTCTTCGCACCGGACTGCGGCTGAAGTTCCCGGGCGGCCTGAGCCTCCGCCTCTTCCATAGGGCCGGCCTGTTTCCAACGGTGCCGGTCGAAGCGAATGAGAATTTCTTTGAGTCTGCTCTTCAGCAGCGTCTGTCTGTAACGTTCGCTGCCGCTATACTCCTGGTACATCTCCTCCAGGAGAGCCAACATAAGCTGTTGGTCGCCACCGCTCAGCTGTACATAGGCCGGCAGGGACGTGATATCGTTCAAGAGGCCGGACAGACCGGGATCGTTCCCCGATTCCATGAGCATATCCATGGGAAACATGCAGTTGTACAGAACGAGCTTCTGCCCGGGATCGGTAAATATTTCATGCACCTGATAGGGCAGCACGAACGTGAACGTGCCGGTCTTCATGTCATGCTTCACATCGTTGACGCTCTCCGATCCCGTTCCTTCGATAACATAGGAGAACTCCAGGAAATCATGGCGATGGGCCCGGAAGCCATGCTCCAGCGTGTTTTTGCTGAGATGAAGAGGAAATGCCGAATGCATATTTGGATACGTTTTCAGGTAATCGGGGAAGTACGTCATAACCAGGCTAAGCTCCTTCGAAGAAATGGGACGTTTTCCGAAATATAAGGTACGTTTCTTTGCTGGCTTTATTTTAACATAAAAGGAGATCGAACAGGATGATCATATGAGGAGGAACGGGCAGTGGGTAGCGATAACAAAATCAGAATCGGCATTATTGGTGCCGGTAATATTGGCGGCGTGCATATTAGGGAGTTCTCGAAACTGGCGGATTCTTGTGAGATTACGACAATTACGGACGCATACCTGCCTCTGGCGGAAGCGAAGGCTAAGGAGTACGGCATTGCAACCGTTGCGGCCACTCCGGAAGAGCTGATTCGAAGTGCGAATGTAGACGCTGTCATTATCGGCGTTCCTAACCAGCATCATGCATCCTTGGCTGTACAAGCCATTGAGGCCGGCAAGCATGTACTGATCGAGAAGCCAATGGGCATTCATGCTACGGCGGCCAAGCAAATCTTGAAAGCCAGTGAAGCATCGGACAGAGTCGTCATGATCGGTCACCAGATGCGCTGGGAAGCCGTGCCGCAGCTGATCAAAGAGCAGGTCGATGCCGGCGAGCTGGGCAAAATTTATACGGCCAAAACCGGCTGGTTCCGCCGCAAAGGCATCCCGGGCTGGGGGACTTGGTTTACGAAGATGAACGAATCGGGCGGGGGCCCGTTGATTGATATTGGGGTTCACATGCTCGATCTTGCCTTGTATTTGATGGGCAATCCGAAGCCTGTGTCGGTATTCGGCGCCACGTATGCCGAATTCGGCCCGCGGAGGAAAGGGATCGGCACTTGGGGGACACCGAACTGGAACGGCACGTATGATGTCGAGGATCTGGCTACGGCGCTCATCCGCATGGAAGACGGCAGCACGCTGACGCTGGAAGTCAGCTGGGCGGTTCACATGGATACGGACAATACGCCGTTCATTCATCTGATGGGCTCGGAAGGCGGAGCGAGCTATAAGGGCGCGACCGGCAAGCTGCTGACGGAGAAGTTCAACCGGGCGATTGAGACGGATTTGAAGAAGCCGGAGAATGATGAAGGCGAACGTCAGCGTCTTAGCCGCCACTTCTTGACTTGCATCCGCGAAGGCAAACAGCCGATCACTTCCGCTCTATCGGGGTACACGAACAACCTGATTCTGGATGCGATCTATGAATCTTCCCGCACAGGAAACGAAGTGAAGCTGAACTGGGACATTTAATTCATATTGGGGAGGAATTACGATGCTAAGAGGGTTAACGGGAGCAGGACTCGGTAAGCTGGAAAGTACGGAGCAATTCTTGGAGCTGGCGGCTCGATACGGCTTCGCGGCCGTCGATCTCGACGCGTTGGCGCTGGTCGAGAGCCATGGCGTTGACGGAGCGCGCGAGCTGCTGAGCAAGCACGGTCTCGTCATCGGCTCGATCGGCTTGCCGGTGGAATGGCGCGGCAGCGAGGAGACGTTCCGCGCCGGCCTGCCGAAGTTGACGCAAGCCGCGGCTGCGGCTGCGGCACTCGGCTGCACGAGCTGCTGCACATACATTCTGCCGTCCACCGATTTGAATGCCGCGCACTTCATGGCGCTGGCGACGCGGCGGCTGCGCACTTGCGCGCAAATTCTCGGCGCTTACGGCATCCGCCTCGGTCTGGAATTCGTGGGACCGCATCATCTGCGCACACGCTGGAAGCACCCGTTCATCTGGACGGTCGAGGAGACGTTGGACTGGATCGATGCGATCGGCGAGAGCAATGTCGGCCTCCTATTCGACGCGTACCATTGGTACACGAACGGGCTCACCGTGGCCGACATTGAGAAGCTTCGCCCTGAACAGATCGTCCATGTCCACATCAACGACGCGCCGGATGTGCCGGTGGAGGATGTGCTGGACAATGGACGCGTGTATCCGGGCGAGGGTGTGATTGACCTGGCGGGCTTCCTGCAGGGCTTGGCGCGCATCGGGTATAAGGGCGCCGTTTCGCAGGAGATATTGACGGCGACTCCGCCGACGGACGCTCCCGAGAGCTTGGCGCAGCGTTCCAAGGCCGGCTTCGATAAAGTTTACGCGGCGGCGGGCCTGTAGACGGATGAACGATGCCAGCGGCCGGCTAAGTCAGCTGGGGAATTCGCGGTTCATGCATAGCAGTGAGCGGAGGACAGGTGCCGAAGCTTGCTAACGGACAGAGAAGCCCCTATTCGGCGAATAGGGGCTTCTTTAAGCATGTAACGGACACCACCCCCGTTCCCTGCCCATTCGACAAAGGTTCCTATATTCCATCCACACGGTCCGACAACATTTTCAGGCATTCTCGTATACTATGGTCCTGTCCTCTTAAATATGCCTATTTTTAATGAAAAGGAGACTGGATCATGCAAATTAAGAAGAAGGATGACATTGGCCTGATTTTGGACAACTTTTCGTCGTATGCTAAGTGGGATCCTTCGGGCCAGAAATTATACCTTGTGTTTGCCGATAAAAAACGCGGAGGTCAATGGACGCTCATGAACTACGCCGATGACCGGTTCAGTGTGCATGGGCGGGGGCAAGACTATTTGGACGAAGACGAGGCCTTTTTTGACGAGCGCAATAGCGTGGTGTCGTTCCTATGGAACAACCGCGCTGCCCTGAAAGCGGCCGTAGAGCCGGGCGAATAGCGGCAGGGAAAGAGGCAGAAGCCTCCGAAACCACCAACGAACGATCGTGGTGGCTCCGGAGGCTTTTGGCGTTTTGGCGGGCGTCTACAGGCTTTGTGGGGCGCCGCCTTCCTTTTGCTTATCGCGGTACTGCCCGGGCGTAAGGCCCTCCTGCTTGCGGAAGGAACGGATGAAGTTCTGCGAGTTGTTATAGCGCAGCTTCGAAGAGATGTCCTTGATCGGCATATCCGTTTCCGAGAGCCACTTCTTGGCCATGTTGAACCGGTACGTCGATAAGTAATCGCTGAAGGAGCAATTCGTCTCCTTGCGGAAAATGCTGCTCAAATAGTTCGCGTTATAGTGCAGTCTGGAGGCGCAGTCCTCCAGCGTCAGGTCGGTGTCGTAATATTTGTGCACGAGATCGATAATCTTCTCGGAGATGTTGTGATACTGGGCATCCTGCCTGTCGCGGTAAATGCGGATCAACGGGTGGACGACCTCCGTCCAGAACCAGTCCTCAATCTCCGCCGTCATATGCAGGCCCAGCAGCTCCTCGAACAGCGAGCCCTTGTTCGGATGAATCTGATTCAGCGAAATGCCGGATTCCTGCATCACCATGAGCAGGTTGTTGAGCAGCCGCGCCAGCGGAATTTGATATTCCTGCGGCGAGAGCGGAGCGGCGAAGACGGCTTGCAGGAGTTGGCGCAGCAGCTCCTTGGACTTATCCTTCTCGGCGAGTTTGATCGCGTCGGTCAATTCGTTCTCAAGCGGCTTCGGATAGTTCAGATTCAAGAAATGCTTGCCGGAGTTGATGTTCTCGTACTGGATGATGATGCCCTCGCCAAGTTTGATGCGGTGCTTCAGCGCCTCCAGCCCTTCCTTGTAGGCAATCGACATTTGCGTGAAAGTATGAATCGGCAGACTCATCCCGATGCTCACATGCAGGTTCAGGTAACTGAAGATATGCTGCTGCATTTGCTCGGTCAGCGCATACACTTTGTTGCGGAAAGCTTCGGCTTCGCTGTCCGGACTGCCGATGAGCGTAACGACGGTCTGATCGATAATGACCGGAGCGAGACGCTGGTCGGAAGGGATAAGCTCCTCGATCATGTTGTGCGCGGCGAACAGCAGCAGCTCCATGTCTCTCTTCTCGTATCGCGTATTGTCGATCGAGTCGATCTGCAGCGTAATAACGGACATCGTTTTCCACTCTTCAATGTGCTTCGTATAGCCGAATTGGGCCAATTTCTCCAGCAGCTCGCTCGGTTTGATATGCCCTTGGAACGCTTTGATCAGGAAGAAGGTCCGCACTTGCCCGATATGCTGATGAACCTCGCGTTCCAGCTGGGACTTGGATTGAAACAGCGTATGGACATGCTCGCTGATCATCTGGAACTCGTTGGCCTTCCGCTTCTGATTCACGGTGACAAGGCCTCCGATCTGATTGAGCAGGAGCTGGATCGGCGAGTACATTTTGCGCGACCCGAGCCACGCCAGCAGCATGGACAGGAGCAGCATCAGAATACACACGTAGATCGTGTAGATTCCGATTTTGCGGGATTCCTTGGTCAGACTGTCGATCGAAGTCAAGGACAGATAAGTCCAATTGTTCAGATTGGAGTGCAAGAAGCTGACGGAATAGCGCTTTTGGTTGATATCCGCAGTGAATCGCCCCGTAGGAGCCGCGAGCTGGCTCACATCCTTCAGTCCCGCCTCGGTGATGGATTTGCCGATCAGGCTGGCGTCCGGATGCACGAGAATCCGGTTCTGCTCGTCCAGAATGAGGATATCGTCCAGATGCTCGGTATCGTTGTGGATCAAGTCCTGCAAGGAGCAGGCCGGAATATTCGCCATCGCCAGACCGTATTTCTCCAGGCCTGTCGTCGGCAGCTTCTTAACCAGCGAAATGCTGTAATCGCAAGTCACACTCCGCGCATTTTCCTCGGTGAAAAACCACTTCGACGGATTCAGCACCCACGTGCTGTTCTCCTGCGTATTCGTCAATTCCAGCAGCTTGTCGTAGAAGGGGTAGCCGTCGAAACGGTACAACCCCGAATTTTTGATCATCCAGTTCTCGCGGGCATTGATCAGGATGACATCCTCGAGCTTCGTGTCAAAGGACTGCATATACCGAATCTCGCTGCGCAAATCGTCATACATCATGAAATCGTTTACAGTTAAAGGCATATCCATCGCCTTTTTGAGAACGGTGGAATTTATGACCTGATTTAGCGTATGGTTGACAGTTGTTAATTTCTGCTCTACATTGGAGTTGATTTGGGTGATCAGCTGCATTTTGCCATCGCTGACATTCTTCTGAATCTCGTTTGACGAGGTCATGAAGGCGAAAGCGCCGATAAAAATAACCGGGAGCGTGCTGAGCAAGAACCCGAAGATGGTCATTTTGCTTAAGAAACTTAAATTGGGCATCGCATCCAACACCTTATCTTAGGATGAACATTTCTGTATCTATGTATTGTAGTCAAGTCTGGCGTTTTGGGCAATAATCATCTATTGGCAGGATAATCATTATCTCTGATTATGGCCATGAAACGCTGCTGCAGCAAGGGAAAGGGGTCATGTGAATGGTTAGTCGCTCGAAGCTTCGGCAAGGTTGCACCGTCCTTATCATCCTTATGTTAATAGCCGTATTGGCCGCCGGCTGTACCAACGGAAGCACCCGGGAGGCTGCTTCGGACAGCGGTGACCGCCCGGTCATTTCGATCATGGCGCCGCTGCATTTTCCGCATCCGCCGATTCCGGAGCTCGTTCAGGAGATCGAGAAGCGCACGAATACGAAGCTTGAATTGAACTGGGTGCCTGACGGCATCTATACCGATAAAATGAACACGGCACTCACCACGAACTCGCTCAAAAAAGCGACGTATGTGAAATATACGGACTACATGCTGATGAAAAACTCGATTCGTTCCGGCGCATTTTGGGATATCGGCCCCTATTTGGCAGCATACCCGAACCTGAAGCGGCTGAACAAGGAAATTTTGGGACAAGCTGCTGTCGACGGCAAAATCTACGGTTTATATACGGAACGGCCTTCGTCCCGCCAAGGTATCATTATTCGCGAAGACTGGCTGAACAATTTGAAGCTGGCCAAGCCTACGAATGTGAAAGAGCTGTATGAGGTACTCAAAGCTTTCACATACGGCGACCCGGACCGCAACGGCAAGGACGACACGATCGGGCTGACCGACCGGAACGATCTGGTGTTCGGCGCTTTCAAAACGCTGAGCTCCTACTTCGGCACGCCGAATAATTGGGGGATGGCGGAGGGCGGGAAGCTGATGCCGGAGTTCGAGACGCAGGCCTATATCGACACCATGGATTATATGAAAAAGCTGTACGACGAGAAGCTCATCAACTCGGACTTCGCCGTGACGAGCAAGGAAGTGCAGCGCGATAAGCTGATCCGCGGCATCGCGGGCGTTTATATCGGCAGCATGCAGGATGTGCAGCGGCTGTCGGACGAGGTCCAGCTCATCAATCCTGCGGCGAAATTTACGCTTGTGAATCATATCGAGGGACCGCAAGGATTCCGGATCTGGTCGATTCCGAACTACAGCGCCTTATACCTGTTTTCCAAGAAGGCCATTCGCACGGAGGCGGAGCTGAAGCAGGTCCTGCAGTTTTTTGACCGGACGATGGATAAGGACGTCGCCAATCTCATGAAGTATGGGCTGGAGGGGCGTCACTATAAGACCATTGGGGACAAAGTCCAACTGTTGGAGGAGACGTCGAAGATTCGCGTGAATGAAGTGAATGCGCTCTATGCGCTGATGATTGCGGATCTGAACAATCCGCAGGTGAAGCAGGTGGCGGAGAGCGAATCTCTGTCCCAGCTGGCGGATAAGCTCAGCTTGGATAATGAGAAATATGTCGTTAAAGATCCGACGCTGGGATTGGAATCGAAGACGTATGACGAACGCGGCGTGGAGCTGTACAAAATCATCTCTGACGCTACCTACAATTATATGCTGGGCAAACTGGACAAAGCAGGCTTCAAGCAGGAGATCGAGCGCTGGAAGCGAAACGGCGGCAGCCAGATTGTGAATGAATATAACGAAGCTTATTCGACAAAATGAAAGCTAGGAAACCGCATGCGCTGGAACGCTGCGGTTTTTTTATATAACAATACGCCAAGTTTTCACACGCAAACGGAACTATAGAGCGTTATTTAGGCAGAATCTGCAGCTTTGGGGGTTGAAGCGGAAATATAGTACCTTATTTGTTCGATGACGGAGGAATTTCCACCAAAAAAAGCAAAATAACGCTCCCTATTTCCGCCTCATCGGCTGAATGGCAGCCTTTCGGCCAATTAAGGGCCTGTATTTCCTTTTCCGCCGAACTTTCGCAAACAAACAAGTACCCTCTACCCTGCCATCCCCTGAACTGTCGCGAACCAGCACCATATATCTCCCCTCACCGAACTTGCCCCCTAGAAACAACTCTACTATACCGCCTATCCACGTGCCCCATCCTGCATCTTCCCGCCTGTAACCGCCATTCAATAACCTTCAACCGCTCGTAAACACCCGATGCAGCGCCTTTGCGCCACCGCGATAATCATCTCCTTCGCCAATAATCATCATCTCATATCCCTGGTAGAACTAGGTCCTTATGAGTAAATGATTATTTCGGCACCTACCTTGGACCCTGTACTGTAGAACCTGTAGCACACCATCAATTCACGGAGGTCTAACAAATATGAAGAGAAAACTAGTCTCGATTCCGCTTAGCATAATGCTCGTATCCAGCTTTGCGCTGGCAGCTTGTTCAGACGGAGGCAAGGCAACTCCAGCAGCTGCGACCGCGGGGTCAGGCACAACGGCACCGAAGGCGACGGACAACTCACCGACAGCGATCACCATCATGGCGCCGCTGAATACGGCACAAACGCCGCCGGATACGATCATTAAAGAACTGGAGAAAATGACGAACACGAAGTTGACCTATCAGTTCTTCCCGGCTGACACATATGAAGAGAAGCTGAATACGACATTCGCAACAGGCGCGCTGCCGCAAGTCACGTACCTGAAAAACCAGGCGACATTCATTCAGATGAAATCCGCCATCCGTGACGGTCAGTTCTGGGAGATCGGGCCGCTGCTCAAAGACTTCCCGAATCTCAGCAAGCTGAAATCGACAACGAATACCAATACGATGGTCGACGGCAAGCTGTACACCTTGTACCGCGGTGTAGATATCGCCCGCCAAGGACTTATCTACCGCAAAGACTGGGCGGACAAACTGGGCCTCAAGCCGCCGGCCAACACAGAAGAACTCTATGCGATGGCGAAGGCATTCACGGAGAAAGACCCGGACGGCAACGGAAAGAAAGACACGATCGGCTTAACCGACCGTAATGATCTGATCTACGGTTCTTTCAAAACTATAGCGGCTTGGCTCGGCACTCCGAACAACTGGGGCGTCAAGGACGGCAAGCTGCAGCCGGAGTTCATGTTCCCTGAGTATGTCAAATCGATGGATTACATCAAAAAGATGCGTGATGAAGGTTTAATCAATAAAGACTTCGCCGCCACAAGTAAAACGGATCAGCAAAAGCTGTTCACCAACGGTACGGCAGGTATGTACATCGGAGCGATGACTGACGTTTCGTCCTTGAACAAAGATTTGGTCAAAAACGTGCCGACAGCAGTTGTAGACGTACACAGCATGGTTGCCGGACCGGATGGCAAATTCGCCGCATGGGCGCTTCCGGGCTACGCGAACGTGGTGCTGTTCCCGAAATCCGCCATCAAGAACGAAGCTGAGCTGAGAAAAGTTCTCGCCTTCTTCGACAAAATGATGACGCCTGAAGTTGCGAACATTGCCAACTGGGGAATTAAAGATGTGAACTACAGTGTTGTTGACGGCAAAGCGAAGAAGCTGGATGAAGAGAAATGGACGCGCGAAGTGAAACCGTTCACGGATGCAGCGATCGGTGACGAAGATACGACAGGCAGATTGCTCGGCATTCCTTCCATCCCGGCGCAAGGCAAAGCGGATGAGTTGAAAATCGCCAACCTGAAGTACGCGGTACAGGATCCGGCAGCGGCGCTCGATTCCAAAACAAACTTGGAAAAAGGTGTACAGCTTCAAGATGTGATCAAGGATGCAACGAACAAATACATCTATGGCAGCATCGATAAAGCCGGCTTCGATAAAGCGATCGAGGATTGGAAGAACCGCGGCGGCAACAAAATTATCGAAGAGTACAACGCACAGTATAAAAAATAAGAAGCGGACAGGAATTCAAACTGGTTGAAAGGCGGGGGGCTGCGGCCATGAGAAGCGGTCCTCCGTTTTAAAGAAACACCAGGAAAGGAAGAGAACTATGCAGGAAGTACATGCCATGAAAAGCGTGGTGGAGAAGAAGCAAAGCAGTGAGCTCGGCAGGCGTCTATGGAGAAATAAATGGATTTATGTCATGCTGCTGCCGGGCATTTTATATTTTATCGTCTTTAAATACATCCCGATGTACGGATTGATTATTTCATTCCAGAACTACAAGCCGTTCAAAGGAATCATGGGAAGCGAATGGGTGGGTTTCGAACATTTTCAGCGCCTGTTCACGGAGCCTGACTTCTTAAATATTTTGAGCAATACGTTAATTTTGTTCGTGATGAACATTTTGTTTTATTTTCCGATTCCGATCATTATGGCTTTGATGCTGAACGAAGTGAAAAACGATTTTTTTAAGAAAACGTTTCAGACCATCGTCTATATTCCGCATTTCATGTCTTGGGTCATTATTGTTTCGATTTCTTTCGTTATGCTGACGATGGACGGCGGGATCATCAACGACATTATCGAGTATTTCGGGTTTGAGAAAATTAATTTCCTGTTAGCTCCGGAATGGTTCAGACCGATGTACATTCTTCAAGTCATCTGGCGGGAAGCCGGGTGGGGCACGATCATTTACTTGGCGGCGATCGCTTCAATCGATCCAGGGTTATATGAAGCGGCGCGTATGGACGGCGCGGGACGCATGCGTCAAATGTGGCACATTACGTTGCCGGCGCTGCGCAGCGTGATTATCGTTTTATTAATTTTGAAAATTGGTGCGGTTCTCGAACTCGGTTTCGAACATGTCTACTTGCTGCTCAACTCTATGAACCGAAATGTTGCGGAGATCATTGATACTTATGTATATACGGCAGGTTTAAAACAAGGCCAATTCAGCTACAGTTCTGCGATCGGATTGTTCAAATCGTTCATCGGACTCGTTCTGGTCATGATTGTCAACCGCATTGCGAAGAAGATGGGCGAAGAAGGCGTGTACTAAGAAAGGCAGGAGGGCTGCAGCATGGTAGAAGATAGAACATTAGGCGGGCGAATGTTTAGCATCATAAATTATTTGCTCTTAACCATAATCGGTTTAATTACATTAATTCCTTTCGTGCACGTCGTGGCAGGCTCGTTCACGACCAGCGCGGAGCTTGCGGTGAAGAAGTTCGTTATTATTCCGACCGATTGGAGCCTGGAGGCATACCGGTTTATTTTCTCGACGAATACGATCTTCAAAGCGATGGGCGTTTCCATCTGGACAACCCTGCTGGGGACGGTAATCTCGATGTTCATCACGGCGCTAATGGCGTACGGCTTGTCCCGCAGAGATGTGGACGGCCGTAAAGTGATCATGTTCCTGGTTGTTTTCACGATGCTGTTTCATGGCGGTCTGGTGCCGACGTTCCTCGTAGTGAAAGAATTGGGGATGATTGACTCCTATATGGCGCTCATTTTGCCGTCGGCGGTGTCTGCGTTTAACTTGATTATTTTGAAAAACTTCTTCCAGAACATCCCGGAAGGGCTGGAGGAGTCGGCCAAGATCGACGGCTGCAGCGATTTCGGCATTTTGTTCCGTATCGTCCTGCCGTTGTCGATGCCGGCGATCGCCACGATCTCGTTGTTCTACGCAGTGACGTACTGGAACACGTACTTGAGCGCCATCCTTTATTTGAACGAAAGCGCCATGTGGCCGATTCAGGTTCTCCTGAGACAGATTGTCGTACTGGCCAGCGGTATGGATCATAGCGTAGATCTCGACAGCGTGACTCCGCCTCCGGCGCAATCGATCAAGATGGCGGTAATCGTTGTCGCGACGCTGCCGATCCTGGTTGTCTATCCGTTCCTGCAGAAGCACTTTGCCAAAGGAGCTATGATCGGTTCCATCAAAGGGTAATAAGAAAGGACACCACCATGCAGACGCATACGCACATCGATGAAATCCGCGGGCTGCTTGCGAACATGGACGAATTGTTTGCCGGTTTCCGCGGTTGGTTGAAAAGGCAGTACGATGAAGACAGCGGCGGCTTTTATTACGCGCCAAGCTCCCGAGAAATGCCGGGCACCGGGCCGGACATTGAATCGACCGCGCAAGCGCTGGGCATCCTGGAGCGTCTGGAGGTGCCGCTGCCGGCAGAGATGAAGCGAGGGTTGATCCGCTTCTTCCAGCGCCGGCAGGATGCCGCCTCCGGGTACTTCTACGACGCGGATCCGCTCATGCGCGAGGATGAGGTGATGGTCTCGCGGGCCATCTCCTATAGCGTCGGCGCGCTGAAGAAGCTCGGCGGGCAGCCGCTGTATCCGCTGCCCTACGAGGCGAAGCAGGCCCCGGCGTACATGGATTCGCCGGAGAACTACCGCGCGTGGCTGCAGTCGGTGCCGCTCGTGAACAGCTGGCGCGGCTGCGACCGGCTGTCTACCTCCAGCGAGTATGTGCGGCAGGTGGAGCCTGCGGCGCGCCGGGAGGCTTACGCCAGAGCCGCGTTCGAGTTCTTCGCGCACACACAGCATCCGCAGACGGGGCTCTGGGGCGAAGGCTCGTATTATGTGCGGATATCGGGAACGTTCAAGCTGCACATTTTCTATGACCGCTTCGCCGTGCCGCTGCCGCGGGAGGAGCAAATATACGAAAGCATCCTAACGGCGCTTCGGCAGGAGGAAGCGGCGGATATGTGCTATATCCGCAATCCGATTCACTTGCTGTCGTACATGAAGCTGGACATCCCTGCGCACGAGCTGCGCGAAATCATCGGGATCACACTGACGAATATGCGCAAGCTGCTTCGCGCGGATGGCGGCTTCTCCCGCGAGCTCGCGCATTCGCCGACCGCCCCGAATGTCGCGCAGGTCAAGCCGGGCGAGTACTATCCCGGCATGCCGGAGGCAGTCCATATCGGCGGCGGCAAGGTGGAAGGCGATATGAATGCGGGGACACAGGCGCTGTTGATCCGGGCGGTCTGCTACCGGCTGGCGGGAATTGAAGCCCCGCGCCTTCTCTAAGCTGGATCCCCACTGAATCATGGGTGGGGTATTTGAATATTAATCGAGAGGAAGATTCACGATGATCGAACGTTCTGCCAAATCACCGATAGCGTGGGCGCGTGCCGCCTGCGATTCCATAATGAGCACCTATGCACCGATGGAGCTGCCGCCCGCCGGGCGCTGGCATTATCATCAGGGTGTGTTCCTGTGCGGCATGGAGATGCTCTGGGAATCGGATCGGGACGACCGATATGATGCATACATTCAGGCCTATGTCGACGGTCTGATTGACGATAACGGCAATCTGTACTTCGCGCGCGATGAACTGGATGCCGTACAAGCGGGGCTGCTGCTGTTCCGTTTGGAAGCCAAGACGGGGCGCAGCAAATACAGGATCGCCGCCGACAAGCTGAGAAACCTGCTGAACACGCTGAATCTGACGTCCGAGGGCGGGTATTGGCATAAAGACAAGTATGCCTATAACATGTGGCTCGACGGCTTGTACATGGCGGGCGTCTTCTCATTGAAGTATGCCAACGCCTATGGGGATCTCGCGCTGCGCGAGACCGTGCTGCATCAAGAAGGCCTGATGCGCAAACATATGAAAGATGACGCAACCGGCCTGCTGTACCATGCGTGGGACGAGAGCCGCAGAATGCCGTGGGCGAATCCGGAGACCGGCTGCTCGCCGGAATTCTGGGGCCGTTCGCTCGGGTGGTACGGTTTGGCGCTGGCCCAATTCCTCGATGAGCTGCCGGCGGATGAGCCGGGACGCGCCGTGTTGGCCGACTCCTTGCGCGAGTTCGTTCATGCCTTGATCCGCTATCAGGATGCGGAGAGCGGTCTGTGGTACCAGGTCGTGGACAAAGGCGATCAACCGGACAACTGGTTGGAATCCTCCTGCACGAGCCTGTTCGTTTATACGATCGCCAAAGCGGTCAAGCATGGCATTGTCGGCGGGGAATGTGCAGCGGCAGCGGTGAAGGGCTATGAGGGGTTGATCCGGACGTTGAAATTCGACGAGCAGGGACGCGTCATTCTGCCGTTAATCTGCATCGGTACGTCAGCCGGCGACTATGAGAATTATGTGACTAGGCCGACCAGTGAGAACGACCTGCATGGCGTGGGGGCTTTCGTCATGGCTTGTGTGGAAGTAGAATCGTTCGTGAAACAGACGGTATAAGGGAGCGTTCAGGATATGGCTAACTACGACATCTTGGCGTATGGTGCCGTTGGCGACGGTCTAACGGACAATAGCGCAGCCATTGCGGCCGCCATTGAAGCTTGTGATGCCGGAGGCGGAGGCACCGTAGTCGTGCCTGCCGGCACGTACGTAACGGGCAGGATTGAGCTCCGCAGCCGCATGACGCTAGAGCTGGAGGCGGGCTCGCTGCTCTTGTTCGATACCGACTTCGAACGGTATCCGGTTGTCCCGACGCGGTGGTCGGGCTATGAATGCTGCGGCGTTTCGCCGCTTATTTACGGCAGAGGCTTGAAGCAGGTCACGATCAAAGGCCAAGGAGTCATAGACGGTCAGGGCAGCGCCTGGTGGCAGGTCTACCGGCAGCTGCGCCGCGGCGAGAAGGTAGATAACGCTTTAACGCGCGAGATTGCCGCCAAGAATGCGGTTCTTACAGAAACGGTCAGAAGCAACATCGTGGAGTGGGATTCGCAATTTCTGCGGCCGCCGCTGCTGCAGTTGATCGATTGCGAGGAGGTCAGCTTGGAAGGGGTTACGCTGCAGAATTCACCGTTCTGGAATACGCATCTGGTGTATTGCAAGGACGTTCACATCCATGGCGTTAAAATCAAAAACCCGAGCGACACCCCTAACGGCGACGGCATGGATATCGATTCCTGCACGAATGTGCGCATCTCCGACTGCTTCTTCGATGTCGGCGATGACTGTCTATGCATCAAATCGGGAATCGACGAGGACGGACGCCGGGTGGGCAAGCCGTCGGAGAACATCGTCATCACGAACTGCACGATGCTGCGAGGCCACGGCGGTGTCGTGCTGGGCAGTGAAATGGCGGGAGGCATACGCAACGTCGTGATTTCGAACTGCATCTTCCTCGGCACGGACCGCGGCATTCGCATGAAGACGAATCGCGCTCGCGGCGGCTATATTAAGAACATTTTGGTCAGCAACATTTATATGGAAGATGTATTCTGTCCGTTAACGATTAATTCGTTCTATCGCCATGGTGTGGATGAGAGCAACCCGCTCATTGTTTCACCTGCGGCTGTTGCCGTTACGGAGAGCACGCCCGTCATCGATCACGTCCGCATCCAGCAGGTGACGGCCAAAGGCTGCCGGGCTTCGGCGGGCTTCATCTACGGCCTGCCGGAGATGCCGATTCGGGATGTGCAGCTGAGCCATGTGCACATTGAGATGACGCTGGACCCCGAGGAGAAGGGGGATGAGCCGGACATGGTGCGCGAGAAGATCATCATGGCGGGCGACGGCATGCTGTGCAAGCATGTGGAAGACATGGAGCTGCATCATGTGCGGATCGAGACGCGCCAAGGGCCGGCGCTCCGGTTAGAGAATGTTAGGGATATGGAAGTGCATGATCTGAGAATGAAGCGGCTCCACCCGGATACGCCGGTTATTGCGGCAGCTCGCGCAGAGGGCTTGTTCGTTACGGGCCGGAAATCGGCGGAGAACGGTTACTTGCAGACAGAGAACGGAACCGTCAGCTTCTGCGGCTAGCCTGTCCCACGCAGCGAAGAGAAACAGACGATAAGCAGATGATGAAACGCTGTGACACGTCTGTTTCTTTGTGTTCGTGGGAGCGACGGATGCTAGTATTGCAATGTAAGCGCATACATAAATTGATATAAAGGGGACATGTAACTTGAATAACATACGTCGTGTGATTGCGATAATGATGTCATTGGTTTTGATGTTTGCGATGCTGCCTGCGGCATGGGCTGCGGATCCGCCTCCCATGATCAGCATTCCGGGCGGGAGTGAGTGGAAAGGCAGCGTGTTCGGAGATATAGGCGGAACGCCGACGTCAACGAATTTTGGGATTACGGAGAATGCCGGAACGGGTGCCGTTACGCTGACGGCCAAATCCGATAAAGGCAAGATTGCCTCCTCTTCGAGTGCATCCGAAGGCATCGCCTACTACTTCAAAGAAATAAGTCAGAACGATAACTTTGAACTTTCGGCCCTAGCGACAGTGAATACGTGGACGGCTAATAATCAAGTTTCTTTTGGCATCATGCTGCGAAGCAACGTTCTAGAGAATACGTCGACAAGCGGGTACACCGGTGACTATGTAGCTGTCGGCGCCCTGGACCAGAAAATGGAGGCGTTTCATAAACAAGGAGCTTTCAATGCGAGTACCAATCCTGTGAAAAAAATAACCTCGTTCACGGCGGCTCCACCGGCCAAGGACATTGCTTATCATTTAAGCATTAAGAAAACGGGCAATGTTTATCTGATCAAGATCGGGAACGAATCCACGATCATCGATCATTTTACGGGGACTCTTGCCTATGCAGGACTGTATGCGGCTAGAAACACTGTCGTCACCTTCACGGACATCACTTTCACAAAAGACTCTAGAACACCTAGCGGGCTTAAGCTCAATACGTCAGCGATGAAAACGGAGTATTACGTCAAGGATAGCTTGAACCTCACAGGTTTGAAAGTGACTGCGGTATACCCGGATCGCCATGAGGAGTTACTGTCGGCTAAGGATTACATCGTCACTGGCTTTGACAGCACGCAAGCAGGCCCCAATACCATGACCGTGCATTTTAACGGTCAGACGGCATCCGCCTCATTGGCCATTAAACCTCTAGTCGTCACCGCCATGGACATCCGTTACAAGCCGGCCCAAACCGACTACTACCTCCAGGAGTCCTTCGATCCTCAAGGATTAGTCGTGCGGGGGCAGCTCAATGGCGGAAGCGACTGGTCCGACATGGCCGATACGCAGTATACGCTCTCCATTCCGCCAGCGGCTGCAACGGTAACGGGCGCAACTTACAAATTTACGGCTGCAGGAACCCATACGGTAACCGTAAGGTCCACTGTGACATCAACGACCTATGCAACGTTTGATGTGCGAGTGAGAAGTGCCGAGCTAACCGGGCTGGAGGTCAAACAGGGGCCGCTGAAGGCGGGCTATTTCATCGGGCAGACATTCGACCCGGCCGGTTTGATCGTGGAGGCCCAATATAGCGATGGTTCCGCTGTTCGTCTGTTAAACGGCGATTATACGCTGACTGCGCCGGATATGAGCACGGCAGGTACGAAAAACATCACAATATCCTATAAAAATGTTCCGGATAAGACGGTGACATTCCCTATCACGGTAAAAGCGAAATCCATTATAGGCAGCCAAGTAACCCAATATCCGCAAACGACCTATCCGATTGGCGAGCCCTTCAACCCGGCCGGTCTGGAAGTAAAGACGGTGTATGACAGCGGAGAGACGGAACTGTTAAGTGCTGGCGACTATGTGATAGATACATCGGCTTTCGACAATTCCAAGGCTGGCGTCTACGGGATCGGGATCCGTCCTGTTAGTGCAGCTATTCCGCCGACTGTACTCCAAGTGACGGTCGCCCAGCCCAGAGAGCTGGAATGGAAGACGATCCGGTTCGGACAATCGACCTCCAATACGAACAACACGGTGACGGTGAACGACGATCCATCCTTCATCAAGCTTGTCGCTTTGGAGGGCGGAGGCAAAGTAACCGGAGATCATGACGGGATCTCCTTCTATTACACGGAGCTGAACGCAAAGGCGGATAACTTTGAACTCTCGGCAGATATCAAAGTGCTTGCATACGCCAAAGATCCGCACGACGGCCAGGAATCGTTCGGCCTGATGGCCAGGGATGCGATCGGCACGGCCGGCGACTCCGCTGTCTTCGCTTCCAATATAGCCGCCGTTGGCGGATACAGCGGCGGTACAACGAAGCAGAATGGCACGCAGCTGTTCGTCCGAACCGGCGTAACGGCGCCGAACGGTACGGGCAGCCAAGGCATCCAAAGCAAAATGCTGAATCCCGTGAAGCCTTCACCGGATAACACGTACCCGGCAGCCAATTATCGATTGACGATGCGGAAGACGAATAGCGGCTTCGAAGGGCGGATCAACGATGGGATAGCGGAAAAAATTTTCGCTCCTGACATCATGACCGTTCAGGATGGCGACAACATGTACGTCGGCTTCTTCACAGCCCGGCTGGCGACGATCGAAGTGCATAATCTCCGTCTGAAAGTGACGTCAGCGCAAACCGATGCGCCGATGGAGGAGCCCGAGCAGCTTCCGGTCACGCCGAACTTGAGCTTCACCGGGCTTGCTAGAACGTCCAGCACCGCATACGCCTTAGGCGTAAAGTCGAATGTGAATGGCGTGGTGACGATCAAGCAAGGAGAGAACTACCTTGTCCGGGATGCCCAAGTGCAAGCGGGGGTTAAGCTTGTTTATAACACGACCGTTACAGCCAATACGTATACGAACTTTAGCGCAGCTTTCATTCCCGATAACACACAGAAACTAACAGGTTACGATAAAATCGTCGAGAATTTCACCGTGGATATGCATACCTTCGCGGATAACGGCGATATCTATGTCTCGCCGACGGGAACTAGCGGCGGAGACGGTACGGTCGGCAGCCCGCTTGATCTCGATACGGCCGTCGATTATGTGCAAGCAGGCCAGTCGATCATCCTGCTCGACGGCCGGTATGTACGCAGCGCCAAACTGGATATTCAGAAAGGCAATGACGGTACGGAGGCAGCTATGAAGTCGTTGATGGCGGCGCCAGGGGCGAAGCCGATTATCGATTTCGATAAGAAGTCGGAGGGCGTTGTGCTCAGCGGTAATTACTGGCATGTGAGAGGGATCGATTTCACGCGTTCCGGAGCGAATACGAAGGGCTTTACCGTAGGCGGGAGCCACAATATCGTCGAGTTGAGCAGATTTTACGAGAATGGCGACACAGGCTTGCAGATCAGCCGTACGGACGAGGCGGATACGGATATCTCGTTATGGCCCTCGTACAATTTGATTCTGAATTGCGAATCGTTCGATAATGCGGATCCGTCCAATAACAATGCCGACGGCTTTGCGGCGAAGCTGACTTCGGGCGTGGGCAACGTCTTCCGGGGCGATATTTCCCATAACAATATTGACGATGGCTGGGATCTCTACACCAAATCGGGCACGGGTGCGATCGGCCCCGTTATCATTGAGAACAGCATCGCGTACAACAATGGTACTTTGACGAACGGAGCGGTTGGTGCCGGAGATAAGAACGGCTTCAAGCTCGGCGGCGAAGGCATCCATGTGCCGCACATCATCCGGGGCAGCATCGCATTCGGGAATGGTGCGTACGGCTTCGCGAGCAACAGCAATCCGGGCGTTATCGCGGAACGTACGAACATCGGCTATAACAATGCCAAGGGGAATATGAACTTCACGACATATACGGGAATTCAGACCGATTTCCGCATCGATGGCTTTATTTCCTACCAGAAGAATTATACGGCCAAAGACACCTACCCGGCAGCGTTGAATTCGGCCTCCAACTATATGTTTAATGGGGTTAAAAGTGTCAACGCGAATGGCGTGCAGTTAAGCGACGCCAACTTCGCCAGTCTGGTTCCGGTACTTCCTTACCGGAGAGATACGAAGGGCGATATCATCTGGGGCGACTTCTTGCGCCTGGTCACTCCGGATACGTCGTCGGACTCAGGATTAGGCGGTTCGGCTTCGGGCGACGGGGTGGCGCCAAGCAGCGCGGTTCAAGAGGTTGCAGGCGGAGTAGCCATCACAAGCGCCGTAACGGACACCGTCATAGAAGGTACCAAGGTCGCGAGAGTTGCCGTCGGTGCAGATCTGTTGATGAAGGCGATCGACCTCCTGGTCAAGAGCGATAAACAAACGATCATCGTTGATGTTCCAGGTGAGGGGCCTGCCATGGTTGATATTCCGGCAAGCAGCGCTCAGTCGGTGGCACAAACCATACCCGATGCTGAACTATCGGTTAGAGCGGGCGGTATCATCTACAATTTGCCTCTTCGCGCCCTGGATGTGAGTACGTTAGCCAAGCGTCTAGGCACAGAAGCAGCCCATGTGACCATCAGCATCACGTTGCAACAAGTAACGGGCTCAGCTGCTGACGGGATCACGGCCAGAATGAAAGAAGCCGGCGTCTCGCCTGTGGCAGCTCCGGTGGCATTCAACCTGGTGGCCGAAGGCAACGGGAAGAAGGTTGTGGTTACCGATTTCGGCAGCACATATGTGTCTCGGGTTGTGCACTTACCGGGCACGGTAGATGCGAGCCGCACCACAGCTTTATGGCTGAATCCGGCGACCGGAGAGCTGAGCTTCGTTCCGGCTGTATTCAGCACGGAGGAAGGCGGGCAATCGATCGTGACGATGAAGCGTCCGGGCAACAGCCTGTATGCGGTCGTTGCTTCCTCGCAATCCTTTGACGATTTGACAGGCCATTGGGCCAAAACGGATGTGGAGCTGCTTGCCTCCAAATTCGTCGTGAAGGGTGTGACGGCGCACACTTTCGCACCGGATGCGCCGGTTACACGGGCCGAGTTCGCCGCCCTGCTCGTGCGGGCGCTTGGCTTGAATGAATCGGCGCCCAACGGTTTCACGGATGTGCCGGCGGACAGCTGGTTCGCAGGGGCCGTTGGGGCTTCGGCGAAGGCCGGCCTCATCGAAGGCTTCGAAGACGGCTCATTCCGCCCGGGAGACCGCATCACGAGAGAGCAGATGGCGGTCATGCTCGTACGGGCGCTGGCTTTCGCCGGCGTGACGGCGGCGCCGGACCTTGCACAGCTGGCGTCATATACCGACAGCTCGAGCATTCAGGCATGGGCCCGCGCGGCCGTATCCAGTGCGGTGGGCGCAGGCCTCGTGAACGGCGTCACGAATTCGACGTTCGCGCCGGGAGCTGCTGCGACCCGCAGTGAAGCGGCGGTTATGCTGGTAAGATTGCTGAAGGCGGCGCAATTTATAAATTGAAAGAAGGACGCCCGTGAGGGCGTCCTTTTATGCTATATTATAGTAGAATATATCAAATCTAGAAATAGGAGGGTAATTTGGCGAACGAAAATAATAGGATGAAAGTAGGGAATAAAGAGGCTGTGCCTCATGATGAGGCATTCAAAAAGTTATTGCAAACCTTCTTCAAGGAATTTATCGAATTGTTTTTTCCCCACCTGGATTTGCTGCTTGATCATAGTCAAACCAGATTTCTTATGCAGGAGCTTCTGGTTGATATTGTCGGTGAGGAGTCACGAAACCTTGACTTGCTGCTGGAAACCCGTTGAGGATGCTGCTAAGATTACAAAATAAATTGGATAGTGCCCGGTTGGCGCTCATTATGTCAGTGGCGGATTTATATTTCAAGCCCAATAAAGAAGAAGAGGAAGAAACGATATTAGCATTACTTCGCGAGCAGTATCCAGAGGAGGGAGAAGCCATTATGGAATTGATGCCTGCATGGAAACGTTGGGGATATGAGGAAGGCATGGAAGATGGGATAGAAAAGGGAATAGAGAAGGGAATCGAAAAAGGAATCGAGAAGGGGATCGAACGGGGAATTGTGCAAGGGAAAGAAGAAATCATTCGGAAATTCCTTCATAAAGGATTCTCTCCGGAGGAGATTGCCGAGACCATTGAGGTCCCCGTGGAAGAGGTTCGGAAGTTAATGAAGCAATAGGTTGAGTATGCGCGGCTGCCTCAGAAGGGCAGCTTTTTTGCTGCGCTTTTGGTATCTTCCTGCGACTTCTTCGACTCAGACAGGGAATCCCTATGCTACAATAGAATCATAGAGTAGAGTCCATAAGGTGTAAAGCCTGACATCAGGGGGATCGTAGATGAAGAGAACTTTAGTGATTAGCGATATACATGGCTGCGTCGATGAATTCAAGCAATTGCTCGAGAAAGTCGAGTTCAATGAACACGAAGACCAGCTCGTTCTGCTGGGCGATTATGTAGACCGGGGGCCGAACAGCCGGGAAACGGTCGAATATGTCATGGGGCTGGTGCGGGACAAAGGAGCGATTGCGCTCAAAGGTAACCACGACCAACGGTTCGTCGATGTGCTGGGCGAGGTAGATGCTTTGACGGAGATGAAGTTTTTTGAGCATGGCGGCATTCAAACGTTCAAAAGCTTCTGCAGCGGGGAGAATCTGGATTTGAAGCAGTCCAAAGAGCACATCAAGTCGGCATGCAGCGATCATGTATCGTTCTTGAACAGCCTCCCGCTCTACCACGAGGACGAGGGTCACATATATGTGCATGCCGGATTGAATCCGGCCTACGTCGATTGGAAAACCCAGCCGGAGCGGGATTTCCTATGGATACGGGCGCCTTTTGTCCAACAGCGCACAGTAGTGAAGAAGACGGTTGTCTTCGGTCACACCCCGGCCAAAGATATTCACGGCAAGGCGGACGTCTGGTTCGACCGCGATAAGATCGGCATCGACGGCGGCTGCGCCTACGGCCTCCAAATCAATTGCCTTGAGATCAAGGGCAAGAATCAGTACAAGACGTACGCCGTCGCTTCCAAGGGCAGCTGGAAGTAGAGCTGCGGCATGGCTTTTAGCAAGAAACATCAAGAATCGGCAGACGGTGATGCGTACACTTGAGTAAGTGGGGGGACGTGGGAGGTGCGAACGATGAGCGCGGACTATTATGGGCAGATCCAGAAAACATTGGACTATATCGAGGAGCACCTTGCCGGGCCGTTGTCTGTGGAGGTGCTTGCTCGGGTGGCATGTTTCTCTGAATTTCATTTCCATAGAGTGTTCCAATCGATGGTGGGAGAAGCGGTGATGGACTATGTCCGCAAAAGACGGCTCGCCAGAGCAGCCTACCAAATCGCGCATTCGGATCAGAAACTGATCGATATCGCCTTCGACCACGGGTTCCAGTCCCACGAGAATTTCACCCGGGCATTCAAGAAGGTGTTCGAGCGTACGCCGCTCGCCTATCGGAAACAAGGCATTGCGACACCGCTCTACGCCAAGGTGAATGTGCTGGGGAAGAAATTTAATCCCTATTTAGGAGGCATACGCATGGAATATCAATTAGTCACGAAGCCGGCTTTCAAGCTCATTGGGTACGAATTGAGAACGACCTGCAAGGAGGGGCAAAATCACCGCGATATCCCCGCATTCTGGACGACATATCTGCAGGAGAACAAAGGAAGCCGTATCGGCAATCGCGTTCATGAGGATTCACCGGTGGAGCTGGGGATTTGCACGGATTTCAATATGGAGACCGGTGAACTGACCTATATCATCGGAATGGAAGCGACAAGCTTCGAGAATGTGGCGGAGGATTTGGTCTGCCGTGAGTTTCCGGAGGCTCATTATGCGGTGTTCACAACGCCGAAGGTGCCGGCGGAGCAGTTTTCGGCGTCTATTCAGAGCACGTGGAAATCGATTTTCGAGGAATGGTTCCCTCATTCGGGGATGGAACATGCAGGAGGCGTAGAATTTGAGTTGTACGATGAGCGCTGCCACACTGCCCTGCATGAGCTCGTGCAGATGGACATCTACATTCCAGTGAAGCCTAAATAACAGCTTGTAAACAAATATCCATCTTTTGTAATCAAAATGCAATCTTGTTTTCAGCTTCATTTAAGGTTCGGGGCCTATAATGAAATTCGACCCCCTTTTAATATATATATACCTTAAGACCCGCAGCCCGTTGCTGTGGGTCTCTTTTTGTCAAAATAGTTAGAACGACACAGCCAAATAACTAAGCGACCCGAGCTCATAGCTGCGGTGAATAACTTGCGGCTTGCGAGCCGGGTCACCGCTGCCCATCGCGATATAGAGCGGAATGAAATGCTCGGGCCTCGGCACGGCGAGGCGTGCATGGGGAGCTTCCGCGGCGTAGTTGAATAAGGCCTCCAGGTTTCGCTCCTGCATGTTGTTCACGAGCCAATCGTCGAAAGCGACCGCCCAGGCGTCCGGTTCCGCCGCTTCCCAGTTGAGCGCACGCAGGTTGTGAACGGTCGCGCCGCTTCCGACGATCAGAATGTCCTCCTGATCGAGGCCGCGCAGCGCTTCTCCGATGCGGTACTGCTCTGCAGGAGGGAGGTAAGGATGGACCGACACTTGAATGACCGGGCAGACGGGTGTAGGGAACATGCGCAGCAGCGGTACCCAGGAGCCGTGGTCCAGTCCCCGCTGGGTATCCAGATTCACCTGTATGCCGCTCGCTTGGAACCGTTCGGCAAGCTGGCCGGCGATCGCTTTGCTGCCTTTGGCCCCATATTTAATCTGGAACAGCTCCTTCGGGAACCCGCCGAAATCATAGATGGTCTCATACTCATCATCGGTAGAAGAAATGGTTAGAACTTCGGTCTCCCAATGGGCTGTGAAGATAACGATAGCTTTGGGGGAAACGCTGCGGCCATACTCGGATAGGAACTCGGTGCATGCTGTATGCTGAATAGCCATCATGGGGGAGCCATGACCTATGAAAATCGGTGAAATCATTCGAATTCGCTCCTTTTTAGTTACATTTAATAACTTAGTTACTTTATGTAACTAATAGTAAGCTATTATGGGGTGTGGGTCAAGTAAGTAATTTACTTTTTGTAAGAGGTCATACCCCTTGGATCGCTTCATCCTATTATCTCCGTTTCTCACGGCAAGTACGCAAAGGTGGGTATACGAAGTCATTTGCTTACAACAAGAAAACCTGGCCCCATAAGGCCAGGTTCTCATGAATCCTGTTTCGCAGGATCAACTAACTCCAGCGGGGAGAACGCATTCCCGCCATTCTCGTCGTCGGACTCCACGAATCTTTTCAATGCGTTTAATTTGTTTTCCCAATAACGCTCATAATAGGAAAGCCAACGCTTCAGCTCCAGCAAGGGCTCGGCCTCCAGCCTGTAGCGAGTCTCGCGTCCGACCTTCCGCTCCTTCACCAAACCCGCGTCGGCCAGGATGCGCAGATGCTTGGACACCGCGGTGCGGCTCATGGGGAAATGGCCGGAAATCACGGTAACGGGAAGCTCCTGTTCACGCAGCATCTTCAACACCTGACGCCGCGTCGGATCGGCAATCGCTTGAAACACGTCATGTTTCTGCGATGGAATAGGCATGTTAGGCCTCTACGTAAGCGCTCAGCTTCTTCACGATGCCTGCCCAGCCGTTAGACATCGTCTCGCGAACAGCCGTGTGCGGTTGGCCGAATTCCGTCACCTTATCGATATCCCAGCCGGAGTGGATGAGAGTGAATTCCGTCCGGCCATCGAGATCCTTCAATTCGAACGTCAGCGACCAATCCTTGCCCCAGGAGAAGGAAAGGCGGTTCGGAGGCGTGATGTCCGTCACTGTACACGGGGATTTGCCGAAAGGACCGGCTTCCAGATGAAACTCGTAGCCGGTTTCCGGCTTGAAGTTGTTCGGCATGAACCATGCCGCGATGCCTTCGGATGTAGCGACGGCATTCCATACTTTCTGAATCGGCGCATTGAATACAAGAGTTTGCCGAATATCCGGCAATGTGTTTGTCTGATTTCCCATAATTGAGATGACCTCCAATGAATGTTCTTGCCAATTGTGAAACCAAATGGTTGCATAACAAATTATACGAAACCTTTTGGTTTCATGTCAAGCGATTGCCCTGACGCTGCTCGTGCCAGCGTATTTATAAATTTTCCTTTTTATATAATGGGACTTTATAATGTAGGTATATCAAGTTTGTGAAGGGGATCGGCAAATGTATCTTAGGAAGGTAACCATGCTGAAGAAGGACATGCCCAATCATCGGTCATATCCGTTCTCGCTGCCGCTCGTGCAGAAGTTGGAATCCTTGGAGCTCCGGAGCAGCGTAACTTTCTTCGTAGGGGAGAATGGGTCGGGCAAATCGACGCTGCTAGAGGCCATCGCCTATCAATGCGGGTTCCATACGGCAGGCGGGGGAAGAAACAATGCTTATTTCGTCGAATCATCAGAAGCGGCAATGGGGAATTACATTCGGCTATCGTGGCTGCCCAAGGTAACCAGCGGTTTCTTCTTGAGAGCGGAATCGTTCTTTGAGTTTGCGACGCACATCGATCAAATCGGACGGTACGATGCCTACGGTGGCCGTTCGCTGCACAGCCAATCTCATGGCGAGTCGTTCCTGAATCTGTTTAAACACCGCTTCCAAGAGAAGGGGATTTATTTACTGGACGAACCCGAGGCCGCGCTGTCGCCTTCCAGACAGCTCTCCTTGCTGCGGATTATTAAAGATTTGTCAGGCTACTCGCAGTTTATTATTGCCACTCATTCGCCGATCCTCATGGGTTACCCGGATGCCGAGATTTTGAGTTTTGACAACGACACGATCTCGCCGATGGCCTATGAGGATACGGACCATTATCAGGTTACAAGAAGATTCCTGGAGAACAGGAAGAGCATGCTTCGGTATCTGTTTGACGATAGGGAAGACGATGAGCAGGAAGAAGGATAAAATCCTGTATACCAAATACATATTTATCCTTCCACTCGCAAATGAAATCTGTTAAAATAACACTGAAATCGCTTACAGTTTCTATCAGGAATGTGAGCTAATCTGAATATGTTGAGGTGAGAAGGACATAAGCTCATAACGGACAGCAGGCATTCAACATGAAAATCGGCAAAATTGAAGCTTTTGTTAGCAGCGCTTAATACTGTGTCATGTTTTATCACGCATCATCCGCCAGATACATCTTTTCAGGGCCTATTTTTAGAATATTTTTGTATACAATGTACCGAATATCTATTCACAAGGCAGAAAATAGGGTATAATTTTCATCGAGGGTCAAAAATGTTGAAAATGGGGGATGCGGATGATTACCTTATCACATGTAATGTATGCTTTAGTGACATTAAGTGTTATCGTCGTTATGCTTTTGAAACGAGGAGTCGTCATTCCCACATTAATCGGTACCTTCTTAATCGGATGGATTTACAAGGGGGATGTGATCAGCGGATTCAAAGCGGTGTACAATGCCAATCTCACTGCTGCCAAAGAGTTATTCACGATTTTCTTGATTATTACGTTTATGGTTGCTCTGCTTTCTTCCCTCAGGGATATCGGAGCAGACAAGCGCATGATTCAACCTATTCAGAAGTTAATGGTCAACGGTCACATCGCTTACATTGTTCTGGCAGTCGTTACATATGTGATTTCTCTGTTCTTCTGGCCGACGCCTGCGGTTCCGCTAATCGGAGCGCTGCTCATTCCGGCGGCCATCCGGGCGGGCTTGCCGGCCATGGGGGCGGGGATGGCGATTGCTATAGCCGGGCAGGGGATGGCGTTGTCCTCGGACTATGTCATGCAGGTCGCGCCGATGCTTAGCGCCAAAGGCGCTGGCGTCGATACCGCCGCGGTAGCCGACAAAGCGATGGTCCTGTCGCTGATCACAGGCGGAGTATCGCTTGTTGGCGCTTACCTGATGAACAGGAAGGCGATCCGCAAGCCTGAGCAGATCTCGCCGGAGGCGCGGAATAACGTACAAGCTCTCCGCAGCGTACAGACGGCTGCCGAGTTTCCTGAAGCGGCGGCAACGGTGGAGACGCTCAGTCCTGCGGTCGTGCGATGGTCCAAAATATTCGCGGTCCTCGTGCCGCTTTCCATGCTTGCCGTTATGGTTGTCATGATCATGAGCAAGATGGGCCATGAAGGCATGAGCGGCTTCGAAGGCGGTGACGGTGCGGCGTTTATCGGCGGTGTAGCCGTCATCTTGTTAATCCTGTCCTGCACCCTATTCTCCAAGGTGCAAGCACTGGATAAGATCAGCGAGCATTTGACGGAAGGCTTCGTCTTCGCGTTCAAGGCGATGGGACCGGTCATTCCGATCGCAGGCTTCTTCTTCCTCGGGAATGAAGATTTCTCGAAGAGCATCCTTTCTCTGGGCGAAGGGGATAAAGCTCCCGCCATTCTCTATGATCTGGTCATGTCCGTCCAGCACTTGATTCCATCCAGCAGCATCCTGACTTCGTTCGGCTTGCTGATCATGGGCATCATCGCCGGTTTGGAAGGATCGGGCTTCTCCGGACTTCCGCTCACTGGATCGCTCTCCGGTGCATTGGCGCCTGCCGTAGGGATGGAGCCGTCCACACTGGCCGCGATCGGTCAGATGGGCTCGGTATGGTCCGGCGGCGGTACGCTCATCGCCTGGTCGTCGCTCGTGGCGGTTGCCGGCTTCGCCGGCGTCTCGGCGATCGAGCTCGCACGTAAAAATTTCCTGCCCGTAATCATCGGTCTAAGTGTTTCAACGATCGTTGCCGTTATCATTTGGTGATAATAAAGAAGAGCGCCCGGCCATTTACGTCGCAGACGATAGATGGTCAGGCGCTTCATTAGCAACATCCGGAACCGGCAGCAGCCCGGGGATGATGTCTTGACACGATTTGACGAGAATCCGGCTGATTACGGCCGACATCTCATTCACGAACGTAAGACTCGTATGCTCCATGACTTTATGGTTGAGCAGGCTGTGATTGTTAATAATTCCTTTCACATGAATGTGTCCGATCGGCGGAAGTTCTTTGTCCATCGAGATACCGGGCTGCAGCGGCTCCTCCACCAGCTGAAGCGTTCCGATCTTATAGAACTGGCCCAAGGCGGCATCGACGGCAATCATGTAAGCTTGTTTGTGCGTTTTGCTAATATGGGCAATTGTTTTTTGCAAATTAAGGGCGTGCACAGGCTGGTCCAGCGTTCCATACAAGTGAACGTGCCGATGGCCTTCGAATCGTTCGGATAACCGCGTCCCGACCATCGGGCCGAGCGAATCCCACGTATAACGGTTCGTACCGACGCAGATAATGACAATTTCCGTGAATTTCGGTGTCGCATAATAATGGTTCGTTAAAGCTTCGGACAAGTAAGCGACAGATTTCTTATCCAGGTAATGAATATGGCGCATCATGAGGTCTAATCACCACGCTTTCTGTAAGTAATATACTCGGCAAACCTGTAAAATATTAGAGGATCTCCGCAAATGAAAAAATCATAAATCAGGCCAAACCCAAATATAATTTGGTATACAATATACAATGGTAGTCATGAAGGAGAGTGGAAGTATGTTGAATGCCTATATTTTAACACAAATGACATGGCCAGAGGTAGAAGAAGCGCTCAAAACCGTCAAAATTGCTATCATTCCGCTTGGAGCTCATGAGCAGCACGGACCCCATATGGTGGAAAGCTGCGACGCCGTCCTTGCCGAAGAAATGGGCAAGAGGCTGGCAGCCAAGCTGTATCCGCAGGCTCTGGTAACGCCTACGATTAATATGGGAGTCTCGCCGCACCATCTTCATTTCCCAGGGACCATTTCGTTGGAGCCGTCAACGGTTATTGCCATTCTGCGCGATATGATCAAATCGTTAAAAAGCCAAGGCATCGATAAATTTCTCGTCATCAACTCGCATGGCGGCAACCAAGCGACATTAGGCGTCGCTGCGGATACGCTTACAGCGGAGCTGGGCGTCTCTTTATTTTACGCGAAAACAACCGCCTCCGCCAAAGACGTGATGGATCGACGCATCACATCCAAGCTCTATGGGCACAGCTGCGACCGTGAGGTATCCGAAGCGATGTATTTGGCGCCGCATCTGGTCCGGACGGAATTGCTGGAGAAAGGGGATATTCAAGAGGGAAGATGGCGCAAGCTTCGTCCCGGCAGTCCGATTCAAGGCTTCTATTATTATGAAGAAATGACCCGTAACGGCTGCATCGGCGATGCGACCCAGGCAAGCCGGGAGATCGGAGAGGAGATTGTTGACACGGCTCTGGATCGGTTGACGCAAGCTGTCAGAGACATGATATAACCCTATGAAGCAAGCACTTTCCCTTGCAGCTGTCGCAACCTATCTGATTTCGCAGATTTATCCCGCCGACTGGCTTACCTGGGCTCAATCCGTGCTTAGTCTGGTCATTATCTTCACGGTGTTCCGTTCGGTCAAGCCGTTCGTCCGCATCCTGGGGGCAGCGTTCATAGGCGTCGGCGTTATCCTTCTTGCGGCCAATGGGGCTTCATGGACGAGTTACATACTTGGGTTCGGCAGCATGCTGGGCGTCTTAAGCTTATTCGTATTAATCCCGATGATCGCTCTTCCGATTGAACTGGGGCAGTATGCGGTTAGCATTCAATCGATGCTGTACAGCAAGGTGAAGCATTCAGGCGTGCTGTATTGCATTACCTCCTTATTGTCGTACGTGATGAGCTCCTTTATGAATTTGGCTACGCTGCCCATGGTATACCACAGCATACAGCCCTCTTTGCAATATTATCCGATCATGCATAAGGAGCGGTTCATTAGCCGTGCCATCACTCACGGGTACAGTATGCCGATATTGTGGACGCCTGTCGCACCGATCGTAGGGATCATCGTCGAGATGACCGGCGTAAGCTGGAGCTCTATTCTGCCCATTGTCATTCCGTTCAGCTTGCTTGGGCTTGCTTTGGATTGGTTCATGGCGGTCTGGGTCGCCAGCCGCAGGCTGAAGAAGCTGAGCTTGAACACGCTCGAGGAAATATCGGCCGCCAGGGAAAACGCGGGGGGGCATAAAGGAGAGTGCTCCGATGAGAGGAAGGGGCATCATCCCGGGCAGATCGTTGCCGCCGTTCTCGCCCTGAACCTGCTTGTCTTTGTGCTGGAGCCTTTGACGCATATGAGCTTTCTGCTGCTCGTCTCCATCATCGTAATTCCGTTCGCCTATGTGTGGTCCCTCGTGCTGGGGAAGGGGAAAGCGTTTCTAGCCAAGAGCAGGACCTTACTGCCGTCCCACGTGCTGAAAATGAAGGATCAGTTCGTCGTCTTCCTGAGCGCCGGCTTTATGATTTTCGCTATGAAATCAACCGGAAGCACGCATGCCATCAATGAAGGCATTATGGCTGTCCAGCATGTTCTCGGATCCGACCTGTTTCTGCTTATCATCCCGCTGATTCCGCTCACGCTGGCTTTTATCGGGCTGCATCCGGCGGTAGGACTCGCGCTGGCGGCGGAATCCTTGAATCCGCAGGCATTGGGCATTTCCGTGCAGTTAATGGCGATCGCCATGCTGACAGGGGCCTCCACCGCATTCTTAATGGGGCCTTATAACGCTACCGCAGGGATGATGTCCAGTCTGATCGGCAAGAGCGCGTATAAAGTATCTAACTGGAATGCGCCGTTTACAATAGCCTATTTGCTACTGTCCATGCTGCTGTTATTGATTCTAAAAAAAGTGGGTTGACAGTTTAGCCCAAACTAAGTCATAATAAACCCAAGATAAATTTTTGGTATACCATATACCAAATACCAAATAACCAAAAAGCTCATCTACTACAACACTTTACATTTTGAGAGGAGAGTTTTATATGACAGCAACAGCATCTGAATCCCGTTTGATGAACAAAGAGGAATTCCGCCATGCACTCGAGCAAGCAATCGAAGGTAACGCCGTCGCGAAAGCTCCTTTTACAACAATGTGGGCGAACGGCGAACTGAAGAAAGAGCATTTTGCCAGATGGGTGGAACAGCATTACGCCTATGTAGGTCCTTTCGCCGAGTATCTGGCCTACATCTATGCCAACTGTCCGCATGAAGATGCAAGAGACTTCATCCTCCAGAATATGTGGGAAGAAGAGCTTGGCGGTGACCGTCATACCGATCTGTTAATCCGCTTCGGCGAAGCTTGCGGGACGACGCGCGAACGTATTGAATCGATGGATCATTTGCTTCCCGAAACAATCGGTTTGCAATCGTGGTGCTACCGCATGGCGTTCAAGGAGAACTTTCTGTTCGCAACGGCTGCCCTGGTTGTGGGACTGGAATCCCAAGTGCCTGCCATCTATCGCAGACAAACGCCGACACTTCGCAATCACTACGGCTTCACCGATGAAGAAGTGGAATTCTTCGATCTACATATCGTATCCGACGAGATTCACGGCGAGCGCGGCTACCAAATCGTACTCGAATATGCGAGAACGGCGGAAGATCAACAACGCTGCATCCAGATCGTCGAAGAAGCTACGAAAATGCGCAGGATGTACATCGCTGCCATCTCACGCGAGTTTTGCCTGGAATAGTCCTCATACCTCATACCATACATGTTCGTAGAAAAAAGATGTCTGCACGGTTCCCGGGAAGTCCGATTCTCGGGAATTGTTTCTAACTTGCAGGGGAAAGGGGAATGGCATGACAGCGACGGAGACGGCAGTTCAAACTTATAAAAATCTGATTAACGGGGAATGGGTAGAGGCGGCAAGCGGTGAAACCTTTACAACTGTGAACCCCGCTAATGTCAAAGACATTGTGGGGCGGTTTCAGGCATCGGCGGAAGCGGATGTCATCCAGGCGATGGAAGCCGCTCAGCAAGCTTTCGCAGCGTGGCGTCAGGTTCCTCCAACGAAGAGAGCCGAGATTCTGTATCGGGCGGCCGATTTGCTCGAGGCAGGCTTAGAGCAGTACGCGGAAGAGCTGACCCGCGAGGAAGGGAAGACCATCGCAAGCTCCCGGATGGAGGTCAAACGTTCCGCACAAACCTTGCGATACTACGCCTCCGAAGGATTGAACGTTGCCGGTGAAACCCTCCCATCCGACGACGCTACGACGTTCGTATACACGCGCAAGGAACCGCTCGGCGTTATCTCGGTCATCACACCGTGGAACTTCCCGATCTCGATTCCGGTACGCAAGATTGCGCCGGCACTCGTCACAGGCAACACGGTGGTATTCAAGCCGGCATCGAACACACCGCTGATCGCTTACCGCCTGGTGGAGGCGCTGCATCAAGCCGGACTTCCGGCCGGTGTCCTCAACTTCGTCACAGGCTCCGCCTCGAAGACCGGTACCCCGCTGGTCACGCATCCTGCGGTCAAAGCCGTTACCTTTACAGGTTCGACGGGCGCAGGAGAGAAGATCAACCGCCAAGTGCGGTTGTCAACGCGCGTTCAGCTCGAGCTGGGCGGGAAGAATCCGCTGATCGTCATGGAGGACGCGGATCTGGATTACGCCGCAGGGCTTGCCGTGAAGGGCGGCTTCGAGCTGACGGGCCAAGCCTGCACGGGCACGAGCCGGGTTGTCGTCATGGACGCCGTGCATGACGCGTTCGTTCGGAAGCTGGTGGAGAAGACTCGGCAGCTGACGGTTGGCAACGGCCTCGCCAAAGGCGTGGAGGTCGGACCGCTGGCGAATGAAAGCCAGCTGCGGAATGTGCTGGATTACGTCGCAATCGGCCAAGCCGAAGGCGCGGAGCTCGTCATTGGCGGCGAACAGCTGACCGAGGGCGAATACGCGGACGGCTATTATGTGACTCCTGCCGTGTTCACAGGCGTAGCGCCTGATATGCGGATTGCCCAGGAGGAGATCTTCGGTCCGGTCATTTCCGTGATTCGCGTGGCGAGCTTCCAAGAAGCGATGGACGTTGCGAACGATGTGGAGTTCGGTCTGTCGGCTGCGATCTGCACATCCGAGGCCGGCCAAATTCAGCATTTTATCCAAAACATCGAAACCGGCATGGTGAAAATCAACCGTCCGACGACCGGTAATGCCTACAATGCGCCGTTCGGCGGCATGAAAATGTCCAGCACGGCAACGTACCGTGAATCCGGTCGCGCAGCGTTGGATTTCTATACGCAAATCAAAACCGTATACCACGGCATATAAACCATAGACGCCTAATGGAGGAGCATACATGAAATCGGTATTGAAGCTTGAGCTAGAAGAAGCAAAGGTGATGATCGAAGCTGCCAAGAAAGCGGCTGCAGCCGTGAACGCGTTGGAATCGATCTGCATCGTGGATGACGGCGGGTACGTTATTGCGCTGGAGCGCATGAACGGCGGGCGGATTACCGGTCCGGAGATCGCGACGTCTAAGGCTTTCACAGCGAGCGGTCACAAGCGCTCTACGCATCTGTTCAACCAGCCGGGCGGACCGGCCTCGACGACGGGCGAAGCCTTCGGCATTCATGCGATGCTGCCCGGCAAATTCGCGATCTTCGTGGGCGGATTCCCTATCGTGGTCAATGGCGAGGTCATCGGCGGCGTGGGTGTCAGCGGCGGCAACGGGGAGCAGGATACGGCTGTCGGAACGGCGGCGCTCCAAGCGCTGCAGCAGCACCTGGGCGGCGAGTACGAAGTCATGACACAGGCGGATATCAAAAAATAACGCGTTCGTTCCTTGGATAAAGGAGCTGCACATGGAGAGGAAAGAGGGAAGATGGTTTACTGGAATCTGTTCCTCGGCTTTTTCCGGATCGGGCTGCTCGGCTACGGCGGCGGGCCAACGATGATCCCTTTGGTTCATGCGGAAGCTGTCCAGAAGTACCAATGGATGACGGACGATGAGTTCACCGACGTGCTGGCTATGGGCAATGCGCTGCCCGGACCGATAGCCACGAAGATGGCCGGCTATATCGGCTACAAGGTGAAAGGCTACTTGGGTTCGTTCATCGCCATAACGGCGATGGTCATCCCCGTGCTCGTCGGCATGATTCTGCTGCTTGGACTGATTTATAAATTGAAGGATTCCGGCATCGTCGGCGGCATGACGCACGGTATCCAGCCGGTCATCGGCGTCATGATGGCGGTAATGGCCTACGATTTCTTCAAGAAAGCCTGGCAGAGCTGGGTGAAGAGCAAGACGGTGGCATGGACGCTCATTTCCATCATCGCGCTTGTACTGCTGAAGCTGAATCCCGGCATACTGATCGGCGTCGCGCTTGCTTACGCATTCACAGAGTCCACCTACCTCACGAATAAAAAGAAGCGCAGGCAAGAGCGCGAAACGGACAGGGGTTTTTCCGCATGACGCTATTCGAAGTTTTCTGGGCGTTCTTCGTCCCGAACATCTTGGGCTACGGCGGCGGTCCGCCGATTATCCCTTTGCTGCAAGCGGAGGTCGTGGACCATTATGGCTGGATGACCATAGAGCAGTTCGGCGATGTGCTGGCTCTCGGCAATGCGCTGCCAAGTCCGATCGCCACCAAGCTTGCAGGATATATCGGCTATCAGGTTGCCGGTATTCCAGGAGCCATCGTTGCACTTATTGCCACGATCCTGCCTACGGCGCTAGCCATGGTCCTGTTGTTCAAGTTCATCGACTTCTTCAAAGGTGCTCCGCAAGTGACGGCCATGACACTGATTGTCCGTCCGATCGTCGCCGTGCTTCTCGCCACATTGGCGCTGCAGTTCTTCACCAGCGCGTATCAATCTGCGGGCATCTGGCAGACGGCCTTGCTGGCGGCAGTCAGCTTCCTGGCCTTGGAGAAGTGGAAAATCCACCCGGCGGCCGTTGTGGGATTAGGGTTGGTATACGGAGCGCTCGTACTGGGTTGATCCGGTGTGAAGACTTGGTTGATTGGTTGTCGCGTATCGATTACACTGTAAGAAAACGCATACGCGGAGGTATACCATATGCCGGACAATCCAGTCATTTGGAAAGATGAGGAATTAAGCCCGATCAGGGATAAAGTGTATCAATATATTAAGCAAGCCATTGTTCAGGGGATTTATAAATCCGGTGACCGCATTATCGAGAGAGAGCTGGCCGATCAATTGAACGTCAGCCGTACGCCGATCCGGGAAGCATTGTTCCGGCTTGAATCGCAGGGCTTCGTCAAGACGCTTCCGCGCAAGGGCGTGGTCGTCTCCAAGCTTTCGCCGGAAGAAATTATCGAGATCTTCACTATTCTGTCCTCGCTTGAAAGCTTGGCGGTGAAGCTGGCCGTGAAGAAATTGGAGCCGGTGCACCGCGAAGAGCTGGGGCGGATCGTAACGGAGATCGATCATGCCGTGGCCAAGCCGACGTTCGAGCCGTCGGACTGGAAATATCATTTTGAAGCGAATGAAGTGATCTTCCGGGCTGCTCGGAGTCCAAGATTGACGCAAATGCTGGACGGCTTGTCCGATTACATCCGTGCATTCGTTCACGTAGGCTACGAGCTTCCCGGACGCCAGCGCAAAGCGATGGAAGAACACCGGGAAATTATCAAAGCCGTGCTGGGCGGAGAAGCGGAGTTTGCCGAGAACTTGACGAAGATCCACGTCGAGAACTCGAAGAAAGCCTATATGGAAGCCTTGGAAAGAGAATAATCGCCGTCATTGCCTATTTCGTGCGGCTGTATGGAGGTTGGGACATGCCGAATGTGACTTTGCACCAGAATGGCCAAGTTTATCAGCAAGAAGTGAACGCGAACAGTAACTTGGTAGTTTTAGCGGGAATTAAAAAGTTCCCCCATCTGAAATACGGCTGCGGAATGGGGAAGTGCACAAAATGCATGGTGCAGGTCGTTGCCGGAGCCGATAAGCTCCAGGAGCCTAATTGGAAAGAAAATAAAATGCTGGGCGAGAAAATCGGGGAAGGATACCGCTTGGCCTGCCAGCTATATATTTCGGAAGACATTGAGCTTCGCCAGGAATAGGGAAGAGGGAATAGGGACAGTCAGATCAACCGTACATATGGGGGATGACCGACGTGCACGCACATGGACAAGCTGAAGCCAAGCTGGAGGAAATGAACATCCTGTTGGGAACGCCGCCGAAGCCGAGTGGAAATTATTTGCCTTATACGATGCTGCCGCCATTCGTCTATTTGAGCGGAGTGACGCCTAAGGCGGGAGGCGTTCTCCAGTATAAGGGCAAGGTAGGCCTGGAACTCACGAAAGAGGAGGGCTACCAGGCGGCCAGGCTATGCATGATCAACCAGTTAAGCGCATTAAAGTCCGCTTTGGGAGACTTGAACCGTGTCACAAACATCATCAAATTGGAAGGCTTCATTAATGCCGATCCTGCGTTTGGGGATTTGCCCTATGTATTGAACGGGGCTTCGGACTTGTTAGTTGAAGTGTTCGGAGACAAAGGTTTGCATGCCCGTTCCGCCATCGGCGTTGCCGCTTTACCCGGCGGAGCTGCTGTCGAAGTCGAATTAATTGTCGGATATAAGTGAAGTGGAACATATAAAACAAGTAGCGGAGGGTTTCCTATGAGCGAATATATTTTGGTATCCACAACAGATCGTTACCGGACGGTTACAAATAATCCGAATCTAGAGCTAGTGGCCGCTTACGAGTATCACTTCTTCGGGAAGAAGAAAACGCTGTTTGAAATATGCAAAATTGTGGCCGACGATGCCAGGATCATCATCCAGGGCGTCTCCGAGAAGTTCGCCGATAACAGCATTCCGATCAAGGTATTTCCGAAGTTTGAATCCACGGCTCAAATTGAGAAGGAAATCTATGAGCTGGATATCGATAAGGACAGCAAGATCGTTAAATTGTCATAAGGAAAAGCGCAGGCTCTGGGGCCTGTGCTTTTTTTTATGTGGCGTGAAGTGAGGGTGTGTGATGAGAAGTAGAGTGATGAGAAGTAGTGTGATGGGAAGTAGTGCCTCGTGGGAGTAATGTGTGGGTGTGGGACGATCCAAGGAGCTCCCGCTTGGGCATGGCGCTGCTGCACCAGGCGATGTACCAAATGCTAAACCAATTGAAGCACCAGCGGTACACCGATTGCTACGCAAGTTTGAGAACGGCCGGGGATTCCCTGGACAGTAACGTCTAACGGACACAGCGGCCGTTATAGTTGATGTTTACCAAACGGATTGAGGCTAACGGACTGAGGAGACGTTATTTCTAAAGTTTTGCTCTTTTTTGGGGTTGGAATCGGCTAATAGCGGTAACTGTGTCCGTTACATCCAAGAAATGCTTCAAAAGTGGCCAATAGCAGCGCTGCAGTCCGTTAGAATAAGCGTTACTGGAATTTCTCCCTTTATTTTAAGCAGATGATGCGCGTACGGGCGAGATAACTGGAAAATCTCCTGTTAAAACCGCGAAAAGTAGCGCGTTACGCCGTTATCTTCCTTTTTTAACTGGAGCAATTCCTGTTATTTGCCCAACAAGTCAATTAGACGCTAGAATAGCGGGAGTTTTTCCTTTTATCCCCATACTAGAGAGCTGGAGTCCAGCAAGACTATACAAAAAAAGCAGTCCACTCGGACTGCTTGCTTCTTGCTGCGCACCAATGCATCGCACAGCTCACTTACTGAGCCGCGTTAATTCTACGCTGAGCAATTTTGTTGAGACGGCTTAAATCCTCTTCGCCCCAGGATATGGTCACATCGCCGGTCACGAACGTCTGGCACGCAAGACGGAAGCCTTGATCCAGCTTCTCTTGGCCGAGCCGGTCCACTTCCTTTTTCATCACTCTGCTCAAGTTCTCGTGTCCGTCCACAATTTGCACACGGCAAGTTCCGCAAAGGCCACCACCGCATTTGTAAGGGACAGACCCTTCGTAACGGATCGAGGTTCTTAAGAGATTCGCGTCTTTCTCGACTTCTATCGTTTTCCCTGACGTTTGATAAGTCACTGATGGCACTTGGCATCCCTCCATGTTTTGATAGCGTAAGTATATCACAAGTTTTTGGTTTATGGTATACCAAATACAGTTTTTTTGATATGATAGAGAAACAAAGAGGGAAACTTGCTACCTTCAGAGGAGGAATGAACACGTATGCTGCGAGTTGGCATTATCGGTTATGGAACCATCGGTCAGGATGTGGCGCATGCGATTGTGCAGGGGAACGCCGGGGCCGTTCAATTGAAATCGATTCTGGTCCGTGATGAGGCCAAATATCAGGAAGCAGGCTCCCTTGCGACTGTGATGACTTCGAGTGAAGAGGTGTTCTTCGCCCAAGATCTCGATGTCGTCGTGGAAAGCGCCGGTCACGGAGCGGTAGTCCGGTACGGCGAGAAGGTATTGGAGAGCGGAGCGGACCTGATTCTCGTCAGTGTCGGCGCGTTGGCGGACGAGTCCCTGCAGCGCGACATCATGAACAAAGCGCGGGAAACGGGACGCAGAGTGCTGGTGCCCTCAGCCGCCATCGGAGGACTCGACCGAATCGCCGCAGGGAGTGTCGGCCCTATGGACGAGGTGACGCTTGTGACAAGGAAACCGCCGAAAGCCTGGAAAGGCACGATCATCGAGCAGCAGGTGAATTTGGCGGAGCTGTCGGAACCTTACTGCGCTTTCGATGGGGTAGCGAGAGATTCCGCCCTGTTGTTTCCCGAGAGTGTGAACGTTTCGGCTGCACTCAGCCTGGCCGGTGTAGGATTTGACCGCACCAAAGTGAAAGTGTTCGTAGATCCTCACATTAGCCATAACACGCATGAGATCGAGGCGAAGGGGAAATTCGGGCAAATCCGTTTGCAAATCAGCAATACGCCTTCCGCCGGAAATCCCAAAACGGGATACATCGTGGCGATGAGCGTGATCAAAGCATTAAGGGATCTAACCTCTCCATTTGTCATCGGCATTTAAATTAATAGAGAAGCGGGGATATGGATATGGCCTATAACAGCATCATTTTGCGTTTGGAATTGACTCTGGGGCGTGTGGATTTCGGCCAAGTAGCCTCGGCAATCAGCTCGGCTGGCGGAGATATTACCTCCATCGATATTATTCGCCCGGGGCATGAAGTGACGGTCCGCGATGTAACGGTGCATGTTGCGGATACGGGTGAGTCCAAAGTCGTGGAGGCCCTTCAAGCGCTGGACGGCATACGGCTCGTCAACGTATCGGACCGAACCTTCCTGGCTCATCTCGGCGGCAAAATCTCCATCCAACCAACGCTTCCAATCAAAAATCGGGACGAATTGTCCATTGTCTATACGCCAGGCGTGGCACGTGTGTGTACGGCCATCCATGAAGATCCCCAGAAAGCGTATTCCTTAACGATCAAAAGGAATACCGTTGCCGTCGTCACGGACGGGACCGCCGTCCTCGGACTCGGCGATATCGGGCCGCACGCTGCCGCTCCGGTGATGGAAGGGAAAGCGATGCTGTTTAAACAGTTGGCGGGGGTGGACGCATTCCCGATCTGCTTGGACACGCAGGATACGGAGGAGCTCATCCGCACGATCAAAGTGATGAGCCCGATCTTCGGCGGCATTAATTTGGAGGATATCAGTTCTCCGCGCTGCTTTGAAATTGAAACCAGGCTGTCCGAAGAGCTGGATATTCCGGTGTTCCACGACGATCAACATGGGACAGCCGTTGTTGTCATCGCGGGCTTGCTCAATGCGCTGAAAGTAGTGGGCAAGCGAATGGATCAGGTCCGGATCGTCGTGAACGGCATCGGAGCGGCAGGCGTATCGATTTGTAAAATGCTGCTGGCTGCCGGCGTGAGAAGGCTTGTCCCCGTCGACAGAGACGGCGCGATCGTTCGCGGAGGGGACTACTCCCATCCGATGTGGACGTGGCTGGCCGAGCAGCCTCAGGTCGAAGCCACCCCAGGCGGGCTGCGTGACATCATCGGCGGGGCCGACGTCTTCATCGGGGTGTCGAGAGGCGGACTCCTCAGCGGCAGCGATGTGCAGAAAATGGCCCCGAACAGCATCGTCTTCGCGATGGCCAATCCGGTGCCGGAGATCGATCCGAAGGAGGCGCTCCCGCATGTCCGCGTGTTTGCTACCGGGCGGAGCGACTATCCGAACCAAATCAACAACGTGCTCGTGTTTCCCGGTATTTTCAGGGGGGCGCTCGACTGCCGCGCCCGCGTCATCAATGAGCCGATGAAGCTGGCGGCGGCGCGTGCGATCGCTTCGGTCGTGTCCGAGAACGAGCTTAATGACCAATACATCATACCGAGTATATTTAATGAGCAGGTCGTGAGCAAAGTACGCAATGCCGTCATCGAGGCAGCCATACTAACAGGCGTCTCCCGCCGAATTCCGCCGGACTTCAGATAGCACCTGTATGGGACTGTTGACAATGGTCAACAGTCCCATACAGGTGTTTTTTCCTATCTGAATCAGGTATAGTAGAAGCATTCGAAGATTAAACAATATGGAGGCATCTATGATACGTTTTGCCGTAATTGGAACCAACTGGATTACCGAAGAATTCATTCACGCTGCCCGCGAGACGGGAGAATTCGACCTGACAGCCGTGTACTCCCGGACGGAGGACAAGGCTGCGGAATTCGCCAATAAATTCGCTGTCCCGCACCGTTTTACAGATTTGAACCAGTTCGCGCAGAGCGATACGTTCGACGCGGTGTATATCGCGAGCCCGAACTCGCTGCATGCCCAGTATGCGGTTCACTGCATGAATCACGGCAAGCATGTGCTGTGCGAGAAGCCGGCCGCATCCAACGTGACGGAGCTGAGCGCGATGATCGAGGCTGCGCGCAGCAACAAGGTCGTCTTCATGGAGGCGCTGAAGTCTACGCTTATGCCGAACTTCCGGGCTATCCAGGACAATCTTCATAAGCTTGGCCCGATCCGCCGTTACTTCGCGAGCTACTGCCAATACTCTTCGCGTTACGATGCCTATAAGCAGGGGACGGTGCTGAACGCGTTCAATCCGGTATTTTCCAACGGCTCCTTAATGGATCTGGGCGTTTACTGCATATATCCGCTCGCCGTGCTGTTCGGCAGCCCGGAGCGTGTACAGGCAAGCGGCGTACTGCTGGAATCCGGGGTCGACGGCGAGGGCAGTCTGCTGCTTAGCTATAAAGAGATGGATGCCGTCATTATGCATTCCAAGATCTCCAGCTCATATGCACCGGCCGAAATCCAAGGCGAACACGCCACGATGATCATCGACAAAATCAACCAGCCGGAGAAGGTGGAAATCCGCTACCGTGACGGCTCGGTAGACAACCTGACGCGCGAGCAAAGCGCAAGAACCATGCGCTACGAGGCGGAGGAGTTCAGCCGCTTGATCCGGAGCGGATCGCTGGAGTCGGAGACGAATTCGCACCGCAATTCTACGATCGCTCTGCAGATCATGGACGAGGCGAGAAAGCAGATCGGGCTTGTGTTCCCCGCAGACGCCAAGTAAACAAGAAAACCGAGCGATCCCAGCAGTTTCCATAATAAGCTGCTGAGTTCTCTCGGTTTTTCTTTACTTCGTAGGCGTCAGGAACGGTTTGCCGGATACTGCCGGTGCGGCGGAGCCGGCTTTTTTGCGAATGAGGTGATACACGATGCCGATAAGGAGCCATACCCCGCCCATCCAGAGGGCGTCACGATCTAGCAGCGACAGCAGATAGCCGATGAAGCCGGCGCCAATGAGCGGAAGCGCGAGATACAGGAACGTCATCTTCACGGACCGCCTGCGCTCCTTCATATACTTTTGGGCGATGACCGAGATGTTGACGAAGAAGAAAGCCGTTAATGCTCCGAAGTTGACGAATTTCACGGCATTGTCGAGCGAGATGACCAGCGCCAGCAAGGAAACGCAGGAGACAATCACGATGTTGATGACAGGCGTATTTAACTTCGGGTGCAGGAAGCCGAACACCCGTTGCGGCAGAATGGAATCGCGGCCCATGACATACAGCAGGCGGGAGACGCTCGTTACGGACGACAGCCCCTGAGTGAAAATAGCGAGAATCAGCACAGTGATGAAAACGGTGCTAAGCAGGGCGCCGCCAACCAGCTGGACAATCTCGAACCCGGCAGAATCCACATGGACGAAGGTGAGGTGCGGATAAATGAGCTGGGTCAGTACGGACGGCACCAAGTAAAGGATGCTCGCGGTGATAATGATGATCATGATGGCGCGAGGGATCGTTTTCTGCGAATTCACCGTTTCCTCCGCCATCGTGGTTACCGTATCGAAGCCCAGGAAGGAGAAACAAATGATCGAAGCCCCGGCCAGTATAGTGGAGAAAGGGACGTCATTTTGCAGGAAAAGCCCCATTGGATGCTCATCGCCCGTCAAATTGCGGAAAAGGAACAAGCAGAAAACCGCGATGAACAGAATCTGAATCCATACGAACAGCTTGCTGATATTGGCGGAAAATTTGATCCCTATAATATTGACGATACCTAGTACGATGTTAAGCCCGACGATCCAAATATAAGCCGGGACGGACGGAAACTGCGCGTGCAGATAAATGCCGAAAGTGAGACAAGCGATGATCGGGGAGAAGAAGTAGTCCAGAAGCAGCGCCCAGCCGACGAGGAAGCCGAGGTACGGGTGGATGCTTTTTTTCGTATAGGTGTAAGCGGAGCCTGAGGTGGGATAAGCCTTGGACATGACACCATAGCTGTAGGCCGTGAAGAAGATCGCGATGAAAGCCAGCAGGTAGGCCTGCGTCAGCATCCCATGGGCATTCTCGTACGCAATTCCGTAGATGGAGAAATAGATCATTGGCGTCATCCAGGCCAGCCCCATGTAGACGACTTGATACAGGCTTAAAGACTTCTTTAGAGTAACTTGCGTTGTCATAATGGCGACACTCCTTTAACGTTGGTTCCTGTGGTCGGACAGCAGGGGCTGATATGCAAAAAAGCCAAGGAGATATCTAATAATCCAGATATCCTCCCGGGCTTTTGTCCCTCCGTGAACACAGGTGCGCTGTGCGTTTTCTCTCGGACCAGCTGAGCATAAGCCGCCTCACGGAACCCTAGAAAACTATGTATGTCATATATCATTACTTGCACTTTGAAAAGTGAGAACCATGATGTCGAAATGTTAACTATGCGTGATGCATGTAAGTTAATATAACACAACATTGATGGAGTGGGAAGTATTTTGAGTAAAAAAGGAAAAAATGCTTGAAACGATTGACACATTCATTAGTCGGTGTTATGTTTAATAACACAAACGAATACGATTGTTTACTAGGGTTCCGCGAGATAAGGCCACGAACGATTGCCTTCTGTCTCGGGCTGGTCCGAGAGTAAACCGTTCCTGTAACGGGAGCGACACGGAAGGATAAAAACCTGGGAGATATCATCAAGACGATTTATGTCTTGTGATGTCTCCCTTTTTGTTTAACCAGATAACGAAGGAGATGGCAGAGATGGCGAACGTGTGGCACAAGACGATAAGCCCGGGAGGTAAGTGGTCGGGAGTGATTGGCAAGGGGAAGTTGATCCGTTTTACGGCGCTGGACGCGGGTGCGAACTTGGCGATACAGCTGTTCCATGCGAGGGATTTGACGGAGCGCTACAATATGCCGGATACGCTGAAAGCCCAATACACCGCACATCTGACCCGAGGACATGTGCTCATGAGCGATAACGGCAGGGTGCTCGCAAGCATTGTGGAGGATAGCGTCGGCTGGCACGATCCGCTCGGCGGGTACACGAGCCGTGCAGCGACGGACGCCAAATACGGGGCCACGAATTATCAGCAGCGGCGCAACGAATGGCTGCGGAGCGGACAAGAGAACTTCGCCGTGGAGCTTGTGCGAAGCGGACTTAGCATGAGAGATATGATGCCTGTGCTGAATTTGTTTTCCAAAGTGTACTGCGATGAAGAAGGGGATATGCATTACGGTTTGGATCACTGTCCGGCGGGAGCGACCGTGACGCTGCGGACGGAGATGGATACGCTGCTCGTTTTGTCCAATACGCCGAATCCGTTGGATCCCAGGAAGGTTTATCCTTCCGTGCCCGTTCGAATAGAAGTGCTGCAAGCCGAACCTGTAGGTGAGGACGATGTTTGCGTTAACTTCCGTTCGGAGAATCGCCGGGCTTTTGAGAATACATGGGAATACCACGCATTGCTTGGACAGTGAAAACACGGAGGAGGAACGGTTATGGCGGTATTTAATCGAGTGGAAAGCCCTCGCGGCGTCGAGGAGGCCATCTATAGCGAAATCATTCAAGCGGGGGACGGGTGGATGCGCGAGCTGAAACCGGGCCAAGTGCTGCGTATTGTCGATCTGGAAGGGAATCAGGCGGCGGATACGCTGTTCTACGATGCCGAGAATCCGGAGGATCATTACAGTGCGACGGCGACGATAGCGGGTCAAGGGAACATCTATCTAACCGCAGGCTCCGTGCTGCGGGCGGAATCGGGCAAGGAGCTGCTGCGTATCGTAGCCGATACGTGCGGACGTCATGATACGGTCGGCGGCTCGTGTTCGGCGCAAAGCAATACCGTGCGTTACGCTCACGAGAAGCTGTCGATGCACAACTGCCGAGACACCTTTATGCTGCAGCTGGCTAAGCATGACGGCAGATATACGAAGCGGGATTTGGCGCCGAATATCAACTTCTTCATGAATGTTCCAGTAACGGCGGAGGGCGGCCTGAAATTCGACGACGGCGTATCTGCACCGGGCTGCTATGTGGAGGTGGAGTCGCTCGGCAGCTCCATGGTGCTGATCAGCAACTGCCCGCAGCTGAACAATCCTTGCAATGCGTACAATCCGACGCCGATTCAGGTGTTCATTTGGGGGAAATAGACAGGACGAAGGGGAGTGGGTTGGATGTTTACCAAAGTGCTTATCGCGAATCGCGGTGCCATCGCCGCTCGTATTGAGCGTACGTTAAAGAAGCTGGGAGTCCGATCCGTGGCGGTATATACGGCTGCGGACCAAGATAGTTTGCATGTGGACGGAGCGGATGAGGCGGTTCTGATCGGTGAGGGGCCGGCGAAGGACAGTTATCTGAATATGGAACTGATACTACGAACGGCGCGGGAAACCGGCGCGGAGGCAATCCATCCGGGATATGGCTTCCTGAGCGAGAACGCCGACTTCGCCAGAGCTTGCCGCGAGCAGGGAATTGTGTTCATCGGGCCGACGCCGGAGCAAATGGAGATGTTCGGTCTCAAGCATTCCGCCCGGGAAATCGCAGAAAGAGCGGGCGTGCCGATGCTGCCGGGAACACCGCTGATTACGGAGCTCGAAGAAGCGCTGTCCCAAGCTGCGCGGATCGGGTATCCGGTGATCCTCAAGAGCACGGCCGGCGGAGGCGGCATCGGAATGCGCGTCTGCGCGGACGAGGCGGCGCTGCGAGCCGCTTATGACGGCGTCCGCCATTTGGCGGAAACGAATTTCAAGAACGGCGGCATGTTCCTTGAGAAATATATCGCCCGGGCGCGCCATGTCGAGGTGCAAATATTCGGCAACGGCTTCGGGGAGGTGGTGGCCCTTGGCGAGCGCGATTGCTCCATTCAACGCCGGAATCAGAAGGTCATTGAAGAGAGCCCGGCGCCGAACTTGTCGGACGATGTCCGCGAGGCGATGTTCGCTTCGGCGAAGCGCTTGGCGGCGGAGGCCGGTTACCGCAGCGCGGGCACGGTGGAATATTTGTACGATCCGGAGACGTGCGAGTTCTACTTCCTGGAAGTGAATACAAGACTTCAGGTGGAGCACGGTGTCACGGAGGAAGTGCTGGGAATCGATCTGGTTGAATGGATGGTGCGCGAAGCGGCGGGTGAGCTTGCCGATCTGCAGTCCTTAGTCCGTAAGCCGTCGGGACACAGTATTCAAGCGCGCATATACGCGGAGGATTGCCTGCAGCAGTTCCGCCCGAGCGCGGGACAGCTGGACCGGGCGGTATTCTCAAGCGGGGCGCGCAACGAAACGTGGGTCAGGGACGGTCTGACGGTCACGACCTTGTACGATCCGATGCTGGCCAAAATTATCGTCCACGGCACGGACCGCCGGGACGCGATCCGCAAGCTGATCGCAGCGTTGTCCGAGACGCGCATGTATGGCATTACAACGAACCTGCAGTATTTGCAGGCTCTCCTGCAGGAACAGGACTGCGTGGACGGCAACGTCTACACGCAATTATTGACTGCGTTCGAGCCTGCCATGCGGGCGCTCGAAGTCGTCGACGGCGGCATCCAGACAACCGTGCAGGATTTCCCGGGGCGCATTCGCCATTGGGATGTGGGGGTGCCGCCTTGCGGACCGATGGATCCGTTCTCGTTCCGGATCGGCAACAAGCTGCTGGGCAACGCGGACGATGCGCCGGGATTGGAGTTGACGCTGCGCGGAGGGTCTTACATATTCCGCAGCGGGATGTGGTTCTGCGTTACCGGGGCGGATATGCAGGCTGAGCTTGATGGAGCTGCTGTCCCGATGTATACCCCGGTGCAAGCGGCTCGCGGCCAAGTGCTCAGCTTCGGCGAGGCCAAGGAAGGAATGCGGACCTATCTGTTGGTCAGCGGAGGCTTCGATATGCCGAAGATTCTCGGCAGCTCCTCGACATTCACGCTCGGAGGTTTCGGCGGGCACGGCGGTCGTGCTCTCCGGACAGGAGACGTGCTCGAGGTGAATGCCGGCGGCAGTCCGGTACAGGAAGCGGCAGTGCTTGCAGGACGGCATCGTCCTGCGATGACCCGGGAGTGGACGATCGGCGTCATTCCGGGACCGCACTGCACGGGAGAATTCCTTCGTGAGGAGTACCTCGAGCAGTTGACGGCAACGAGCTGGGAAGTGCATTTCAACTCCTCGCGAACAGGCGTTAGGCTGAAAGGTCCGGCACCGCTGTGGACGCGGGAAGACGGAGGCGAAGCGGGGCTTCATCCTTCCAATATTCACGATAATGCCTATGCGATCGGTACATTGGATTTGACGGGGGATATGCCGATTCTGCTAGGACCGGATGGTCCTAGTCTAGGCGGGTTCGTATGTCCGGTGACGACGGCTTCGGCGGAGTTCTGGAAGCTGGGACAGCTTCATCCGGGCGATACGATTCGGTTCCGGCTGCTGACGCTTCCGGAAGCGGAGGTGCTGCGCGAGGAGCAGGAGAGCCTGCTTGCGGCTATCGGCAGGGGGCAATTCGAGCAGCTGCCGGCTATCGACCTGCCTGCTGTTCATGGTGACATTACGCCGGAATACCCTCGTCTCTATCACAGAGCCGCAGGACGCAGGTTCCCGATCACGATCCGCTGCTGCGGCGATCAGAACTTGCTCGTGGAGTACGGCGAGCTGGAATTGGATCTGCTGCTGCGCTTCCAGGTGCAGGCTTTGATGCAAGCCATTGTGGAAAGCGGTGTGATTCCTGTCCTGGATCTAACGCCTGGCATTCGTTCTCTGCAAATTCATATTGATCCGTCGCAAATCACCGTCAGCGAGGCATGCGCCAAAGTTGTCGAGATCGACGCCGCGCTGCCGCCGCTGGAACAGTTCCGCGTGCCGTCGCGTATCGTGCGGCTGCCGCTTTCGTGGGACGATCCGGCGACACAGCTGGCCATTCAGCGCTATCAGCAAGGGGTGCGCCCGGATGCGCCGTGGTGTCCGAGCAATCTGGAGTTCATTCGCCGCATTAACGGGCTGGACACGATTGATGACGTGAAAAAGATCGTCTATGACGCCAATTATTTGGTCTTAGGGCTTGGTGACGTTTATTTGGGCGCCCCGGTAGCCACTCCGGTCGATCCGCGTCACCGGCTGGTTACGACGAAATATAATCCGGCACGCACCTGGACGCCGGAAAACGCCGTAGGTATCGGCGGTGCCTACATGTGTGTATATGGAATGGAGGGTCCGGGCGGCTACCAATTCGTCGGACGGACGATTCAGATGTGGAACCGACTGAGGTCCACAGAGAGCTTCAAGGCGGGGAAACCATGGCTGCTCCGGTTCTTTGACCAGATTCAATTCTATGAAGTTAGCGCCGATGAGCTGCTGCAGCTGCGTGAAGATTTCCCTCGGGGCAGGTTCGAAGCCGACATTCAGGAAACGACTTTCGATCTCGGGGAATATCTGCAATTCCTGACATCCATTGAGGACGGCACGGAAGAGTTCCGCAAGAATCAGCAATCTGCTTTCAGGGAAGAGCGTGAAAGCTGGAAAGCGCAAGGTCTCGCGGAATACGTATCCGAACAGGAGAGCGTCAGCGTGCAGCCGGAGAATGAGCTGCCGGCAGGCACGGTCGCCGTGCGGGGCATCATGCCGGGCAGCGTGTGGAAGGTGCTTGTTGCTCCAGGTGAGCAAGTGAAGAAGGGCGACCAACTAGCGATTCTCGAAAGTATGAAAATGGAATTCCCGCAGCATGCGCCGTGCGACGGGTATGTGTCGATGATTCAAGTGAAGCCGGGGGATCAAGTCCATGCCGGGCAGCTGATTCTCGGCATCGCCCAATCTGCTTAAGGAGAGGTGTTCATAATGACGAAAGCCGATGAGAAAGAACTTCCCGAGCAGCTGACGATCGCATGGCTTCGGGATAACTATGAGCTTGGCGCATGGTCGCCGCTAGAGGTTGTCGCTGCGATCATTCAGCGGGCGGAGAGTGAAAGGGAGATGAATATCTGGATTACGCCGCCTTCCCTGACGCACATCCAGCCTTACTTGGACCGATTGATCGATATAAATCCGGCGGATGCGCCGCTCTGGGGCATTCCATTCGCCATCAAGGACAACATCGATCTGGCCGGCGTGCCGACGACGGCAGGCTGCGCGGCCTACGCCTATACGCCGGAAGAACACGCCGGCGTTGTGGAGAGATTGATTGCCGCAGGAGCGATCCCGGTCGGCAAGACGAATCTAGACCAGTTCGCGACGGGTCTGGTCGGTGCGCGCAGCCCTTACGGAGATACGCATAACGCGCTGCGTCCCGAATTGATCAGCGGCGGCTCGAGCTCCGGCTCCGCCGTTGCCGTGGCACGCGGCCAAGCAGCCTTCTCGCTTGGCACGGATACGGCAGGCTCGGGCCGTGTGCCGGCCGCATTGAACCGGCTGGTTGGCTATAAGCCGAGTCTCGGCGCTTGGCCAACCACAGGAGTCGTGCCGGCCTGCGCAAGTTTGGACTGCGTCACCGTCTTCGCGCACAGCCTGGAAGATGCGCTTGCCGTGGACGAAGCGGTGCGCGGTCTTCATGCTGACGATCCTTGGTCGCGCAGCGTTGACAGGGAAGCTTCACGACTGCCGCAAGCTTTGCTGCTGCCGGACGGGCCGCTTACCTTCTACGGTCCATATGCTTCTGAGTATGAAGCGGCATGGGGCCGCGCGGTGGCTCGACTGAAGGAGCTGAATCTGCCCATCGCTTACGTGGATGTCGCTATGTTCGCCCAAGCGGCGGCCATCCTGTACGAAGGGCCGTGGGTTGCGGAACGTTGGGCGGCGCTTGGTGCATTCGTCGATGAGAACCCGGACGCCATCTACCCTGTGACAGAGCGAATTCTACGCTCCGGCGCGGCTGCTGAACACGATGCCGCATCGGTATTTCGGGCGATGCACCGGCTTCAGCGGATCAAGCTAGAGACCCGCAAGCTGCTGCGCGGAGCCGTGCTGGCCATGCCGACCTGCGGAGGGACGTGGACCCGCGAACAGGTGCTGGCTGACCCGATTGCGACGAATCGGGATATGGGGCGCTATACGAATCATTGCAACCTGCTCGATTTGTGCGGGGTGGCCATACCGGCGGGCGAGGCGGCGCCGCACACGCCGTTCGGCATCACCCTCTTCGGGCTTGCCGATGAGGAGAGCTTGATCTGCGGCGCGGCCGAGCTGATCTTGGCGGACGCGAGCGCATCGGCGGAGGCGGCAGCAGTCGCATGTGCGAGCGCTGCTCCGGCGACGACTCTCGTCGCCGTCTGCGGCCTGCATATGCGAGGCTATCCGCTGGAGTGGCAGATGCTAGGCTGTGGAGCGCGGTTCATCCGTGAGGATGAAACCGCCGCGAAGTACAGCCTCGTGAAGCTGCCGACGACCCCGGCGAAGCCGGGGCTCGTGAAGCGGGAGCAGGGCGGCGCGGCGATCGCCCTGGAGGTTTGGGAGATGCCGCTGGATGCCTTCGGCGGCTTCGCGGCGGCGATTCCGGCTCCGCTCGGGATCGGCAAGGTTGAGCTCCGGGACGGTACGGAGGTCCCGGGCTTTGTGTGTGAAGCTTACGCGGCTGCGGGCGCGGAAGATGTGACGGCGCTTGGCGGCTGGCGCCAAGTGGTGCCGCTTTAGGCCGGCGGGCGGGACCGGTCCGCTTCCTCTAACGGACTTCACGATGGTCACTTACTGGTTTTGTGCTGAGTGCAGCCGATTTCTAATGAAAAGCCTCCATATCCACGAACTGTGGACTTGGAGGCTTTTGTCATAAGGTCCAGAGCTTGTGTTGCTTCGACTGCGACGGACGGGCGAATGACATAACAGGTTAGGCTCAAGGTCAAAATAAATGAAAAGAGGTTGGAGTGCGGCATTATTATTTAAGTTGACACTTAATTAAGTATATGCTAAATTAATGCCATGATCGATAAAGCCATCCACGCAATAACGGAGCCAAGGCGCCGGGACATTTTACGTCTCGTCCGTGAAGGGGAGCTGACCTCCAGCGCCATTGCATCGCATTTTGACATTTCAGCACCGGCAATATCACAGCATCTCAAAGTTCTTGAAGAGGCCGGACTCGTCGTTGTCAGACGGGCCGGTACCAAACGATTCTACGGCATTAGGAGGGAAGGATTCGCCGAATTGATGCAATATATCGAGAGCTTCTGGGACGACAGCTTGCTGCGTCTGAAGGAAGCCGCGGAAGAGGAAGAGAGGAGAAAATATGGAAACAACGAGCAGTCAAAACACGATTAAGAAGGAGATTTTCATCGAATGCCGGCCGGAGACTCTGTTCTCTTTTTTCACGGATCCGGAAAAATTGGTTCGTTGGATGGGCCGCCACGTATTGCTCGATCCAAGTATCGGAGGCAAATACCGGATCGATGTCAATGGAAGCGACATCGCGATGGGAGAATACAAAGAGATTATCCCCAATGAGAAGATTGTTATGACTTGGGGGTGGGAACGATCCGGAGTCGTTCCTCCCGGCTCCAGCACCGTTGAATTTCGGCTGACACCCCAAGACAGCGGCACACTGCTGGTTTTGACGCACTATAACTTGCCTGCGACAGAAGTTGCTTCTCACGTACAGGGTTGGTCGCATTACATGCCTCGCTTGCAGTCGGCGGCGCAAGATCAGGATCCGGGTAAGGATCCGTGGTCTGAGAAAGCTATGCACTAAACACTAATAAATTGAATGTGGAGATAAGGAGAATGAATAGGATGAACACATTAGTTTGTAACTGCGGATTTCAAATAACGGACGATAACAAATATAAAGTCGAGGCCGCGATGTGGCACCACGCTATCCAGGATCATGGCGATATGTTGAAGAGCATGACGGTTGAGATGCTGGAACAATGGCTGATGAACAAAGACGAGCAGCTCAAAGTCGGTGCCTAGGACGTACGTGGTCGACGTTTTTACGGAAATCAGGATTAATCGCCCTGCCGAACAGGTCGCTGCTTTCGCCTCGGATCCGGATCATGCTCCAGAATGGTATGTTAACATTCAATCAGCCGAGTGGCGAACGCCGAAGCCATTGAGAGCAGGCTCGAAGGTTGCGTTCAAGGCAGCTTTCTTAGGCAAGGAGCTGTCTTATGTGTATGAATTTGCCGAGTATATACCTGGCAGCAAGCTCGTGATGCGCACGGTTGACGGCCCTTTTCCGATGGAAACGACGTATACGTGGGAACCGGTTGGCGAGCGGATTACTCGAATGACGCTGCGCAACAGGGGGAATCCCTCGGGGTTCTCGGCCGTCTTCGCTCCTTTCATGTCTTTGATGATGAAGCGAGCGAACAAGAACGATTTGCGAAAGCTGAAGGCTTTGCTGGAGAATTAAAGAACTTGCATCTCATCATTAAACAGTTGGGAGGTTCACGTGCCGCCGCAAGGTGTCGGGTGCCTCCCTCTTTTTCACGTTTCGACGTTGATGTTCGCCGCACATTCAGTTTCCCGCACTTGCCTCCGCATCTTCGCTCCTTGATGTACGTTCACCGCCTCCCCTCCTCAGGGCCTTCAACAGATCACTCCAACCTGCCTGCTTCCTCCCTCTTTTTTCCGGCTCCACTCACAAGCTATACACATTTATCCACAAAGTTACTCACAGTATCAACAAGTCCACAATCCCCAGTACGGAAAAGGTGTGAGCCGCGTTGTACACATATCCACAGAAAGGGTTATCCACATGGGGGTACGTGTTTTTCGGGAATTGCGAACAAGCGGTTTGCATGCGTACGAACGACTCCGGTTACATTAATAACCAAATGCCAAGGGATGGTGGAGCGCGATGAAAAAAGTTTGGAGCATCTATCGGACAGATTTGACCAACTTGTGGAGGGTGCCTACAGGTCTTCTCCTCATCGTTGCGCTTGCTATTCTGCCGTCTGTGTATGCATGGATTAACCTTGAGGCGATGTGGGATCCGTATGCGAATACATCGGGAATCCGAATTGCGGTAACGAGCAACGACAAGGGGGCAACGGTCGAGGGCAAGACGATCAATATCGGTAATGAGGTTGTGGATAATTTAAAAAGCAATCATACGCTCGGCTGGACCTTCGTGGACGATCAGACGGCGCTGCGCGGCGTGGAGCACGGCGATTACTACGCCAGTCTGATTATTCCGGAGGATTTCTCGCGCAAGATCACGAGCATTATCGACGGATCGTTGGAGAAACCGGAAATTGTATATACGGTGAATGAGAAAATCAATGCGGTAGCGCCCAAAATCACAAGTAAAGGCGCATCCAGCGTCACGGAGCAAATCAGTGAGAATTTTATCAAAACGGTAAGCACTTCGATTCTGACGCGCATGAAAGAGATCGGCGTCGATTTGGAGAAGGAGCTGCCGACGATTCGGAATATAGAGGGCAAAGTCCTGGAGCTGGAGAAGCGCCTGCCGGATCTTACAGCAATGGGGGAGAAGGCGCTGGCGCTGGAGCAGAAGCTGCCTGAGATTCGCGAGAAAGGGCAGAAGATCGTCCAGCTCGAGCAGAAAATCCCGGATATCAACCGTGCGGCGGACACGGTGCTGAAGATCGAGGAACGTTGGCCGAAGATTGCGGCTGTCGCACAGGAGGTGCTGGTGATCCAGCAGAAGCTGCCGGACATCCAGAAGGCTGCCAGCCGCATCGCGGAGCTGGACCAGAACTTCGGCCAAGTCGAGGAGGTGCTGAATACCGCCGTCGACACCTCTCGAAGAGCTGACGAAATCGTCAGCTCGGCCTTGAATACGCTGCCTAGAATAGAGGCGATTGCGGAGCAAGGGGGCGCTTTTGCCGAAGGGCTCGCGAATTTTTTGCAAAAGAATGAGGGCGCCTTCCAAGCTTTGATTCCGGTGGTCAAGCAAAATTTGATCCTGCTGCAGCAAACGGCGGACGCGGTCACTCAACTGACAGGTGTTCTCCAGGATGCCAATGTCGACCCTCAGAAGGCGCTGGCTGCGCTAGCTCTGGTTACCGAGCGATTGTCGGCAGGCTCATCTGTACTCGACAGCATGATTGATCTGTTCACACGCTTGAACGCGTATTTGCCCAATAGCCCGTTCACCGATGCGATCTCACGGCTTAAGAGTGTGCAGTCGAATATAGCGAACCAGATTCAAGCTGTGGATAAGCTGCAATCCGCCATCAGCCGCGGCGAACAGCCGGCCAAAGAGCTTGTGAATCATTTGAACCTGTTATCCAAAGAGGCGAGCGCAGCTCTTGGCGGCCTGCTCGCCAAGTATGACACGGAGATCGTGCCGAATATGACCAAGGCGCTGGCTCAACTGCTGAGCATCGCCCAGAACGCAGGCAGCACGCTTCAAACGTTGAAGGGGCAGCTGCCGAACATCAAGCAAATTTTGACGGATGCGCAGAACGGCATTCATTATGCCCAGACCCAGCTCGATGCCCTGCAGAAAGAGCTGCCGCAAATCCGCGCCAAGGTGCACGAGGCGTCAACGGCGCTTCAGAGCAAGCTGGACGCCTTCGTCACCGGTATGAACGAGGCGGCCCCGTTCATCCGCATTGACTTGCCCCGCATTGAGCAGAAGCTGCATGAAGCCGCGAATTTCATTCGAAGCGATCTGCCCGCAGCGGAGGAAGACATCCGCAGGGTGGCGGATCTTTACCGGACGAAGCTGCCGGAGGTGGAGGATGCCGTGCATCTGGCGGCCAATCTCGTGCGCAGCGATCTGCCGGAGTTCGAAGCGGCCGTGCACAAAGCGGCGGATCAAATCCGCAAGGTGCAGGGAAGCGGCAGTGTCGAGGAGATTCTCCGGCTGCTGCAGAACGATATCCAGAAGCAGAGCGATTTTCTTGCGAGTCCGGTGCTCATTAAGGAGGACAAGAAATTCCCCATCCCGAACTACGGCTCGGCGATGTCGCCTTTTTACACGACATTATCCCTGTGGGTGGGAGCGATGCTGCTCGTCTCTCTGATGAGAGTCGATGTGGATAACTTGGATGACTCGTTCAAGACGCACCATGTATATTTTGGGCGGATGATGATTTTCCTTACGGTCGGCTTTTTTCAAGCTCTCATAGTCACCATTGGGGATATGTATCTGCTGGGAACGTATGTTGTGGATAAGGTTTGGTTTGTTCTGATCGCGCTGCTGGTCAGCGCAGTGTTCATCACGATTACGTACACGCTTGTCTCCGTGTTTGGGAATATCGGCAAAGGGATCGCGATTATTTTCCTTGTCCTGCAGTTCTCAAGCTCGGGAGGGACGTTCCCGGTAAGCACGGCTTCGCCTTTCTTCCAGAAATTGAACCCCTTTGTGCCGTTCACTTATGCGGTCGGGGCGATGCGTGAGGCTGTAGGCGGAATGCTGCTTGGGGTTGTACTGGAGGATATCCTCTATCTCTGCCTGTTCATCCTCGTCTGCTATGTGTTGGCGTTAGCCCTGAAAAAGCCGCTCAGCGGCTATACGAAGCGGGTTGCCGAGAAGGCGAAACGAACCAAACTGATTTCTTGAATATCCTGCCCTCACCATGCAACAAAGCGTGCCGGATTGCGTCTTTGATGGTAGAGGACGGTGATGTGATGAGAATGAGATTCCACATGTTGTTGATTGCGATGGTCATCTGTGCCGCGCTGCTGCCTGACCGGGCTTTCGCCTTATCCTGCGCGGCTCCGCGCTCCATTGAAGAAAGTTATGCGTACTATGATGCGGTTGTGGTGGCTAATGTCGATGAGGTGCATGAGCGGCGAAGCGGCAAAGAGCTGAAATTGACCGTGCTCGCCAGCTTCAAAGGGTTGGAAGAGCGAAACATTACCGCCATGGAGGATCTTACTTGGGGAACGAGCCGGCGGGGGACGCAGTATCTTTTCTTCTTGAAAAAGAAAGACGCAGACTGGGAACATCCCTTATGTTCGCCGACCAAAATGACGGCAGATGCTGCCCGGGAGCTGGAATATCTGAAGGAGAGGGAAATTCCCATTCCGGACGACGCCAAGCAAGGAACGGCAGATGGGAATACGCCTATGAATGGCGCTGTGGTGCCTATCGTTGCCGCATGCCTGCTGGGGGCGCTGTTATATGGAGGTGTGCGTTTCATCAAGCGAAAGTAAGGGAAGAATGGTTAGCGAGAGCACGGAATAACCCGAGGTATGTGCCTTGGGTTTTTGCTATGCGAAGGCTGCCTATATGACTTGTCCGGGCATTTAGAACTTAGCCTTTGGTCTAGGTTTTATCAAGACTTTTGGCTAAAGAAAGACAGTACCTTAGTGCGTTTAGATGGCGGCGGTTCTCCTTTATCATGAAGATAATATGAAGGAGAGCGAGTGATTGGAGTGAGAATAAGTTCGTTGTGGTCTTATTGCTTGGCCTGCAGCATGCTGCTGCTGATCCCGTTGGTAGGCCTGATCTATGTGGAGCTGAACCACGGCGGGGATGGTGCTTACAGCCTGGTCACGGACCTGGATCGGCAAATCCCTTTTCTGAAAGCTTTTGTTGTCCCTTATTTGTCCTGGTATCTGTTCCTGTTGGCCGGATTTCTGTATATGGCGTACAAGGATCGCCGGAATTACTATAGAACAGTTGTAGAATTCGTGATAGGCTTATTGCTTTGCTATGGCGTGTATGCCATATATCAGACTACTGTACCTCGGCCGGAGCTAACCGGCAGCGATTGGCTGCTGCGGATGGTAGAGTGGGTGTACCGGGCGGATCAGCCGTTCAACTGCTTCCCAAGTACGCATGTGCTGACCTCGTACCTGATGATGAAAGCGTATTTGCGATCCAGACAGGCGGCGAGAATTTCAAAAATAATAGTTTCTTGTATGGCGGTGCTCATTATCCTATCCACGCAATTCGTGAAACAGCATGTTCTGCTGGACATTGCAGGAGCCATTCTTGTAGCGGAAGGCGTGATCTATATCTTGGAACGTGCAAGACGAGGCTGGCTGGCACAGCCTTCTATTCCGGCCGCAACACGGCAAAGCAAGCTTGAAGGAGGACTAAGAAGATGAAACGCAGGGACAAACTCTTGATCCTGACAGGCAGCCTGGGGGACGGACATAATAAAGCGGCGCAAGCTATTCTCGAAGCGACTCGCTTTCATAGGCCGGATGCGGATGTGAAAGTCGTGGATTTCCTGGAGTGGACACACCCTTATCTGCATGGGGTAGGCAAATACTGCTATATGCAGTGGGTGAAGAGCCTGCCGTCGCTCTATGGCTTCTTGTACCGCAAGACGCGCGAGGATAACACCATCTCCCATCTCTTCAAAAAAATGAAGTCGTTCAGCACGGATCGCATGCTGGAGCTGCTGCACGAAGAGGAGCCGACGGAAGTGGTCTGCACATTTCCTGGAGCCGCCGCGGCGATGTCGTATTTGAAATGCAACGGATGGACTACGGTACCCACGGTGACGGTAATGACCGATTACACGGATCACAGTTATTGGGTTCATCCGGGAACGGATCGCTACCTGGTCGGAGCGGAGCATGTGAAGAAAGCGCTGTTGCGCTACCGGGTGCCGGAGCAGCGAATTGTCGTGACGGGCATTCCGCTGCGAATGCCGTTCACTCGCGAGTACGACCGGATGGCGCTCCGCGACAAGCATGGGCTGCACCGGGAGATGCCGACTGTGCTCGTCATGGGCGGCGGACACGGCTTGATCGGCAAGCAGTTCAAGTCCGTGCTGCAGTCGGAGGAGCTGACGGCGCCGGTACAGTTTATTTTCGTATGCGGACGCAACGAGAAGCTCAGGCTGCACCTGGAGGAGGAGCTGGGCAGTATGAAGATGCGCCATCATGTGAAGATAACGGGCTTCGTTGATTACGTTCACGAGCTGATGGCTTTATCGGACCTCATCATCACGAAGCCCGGAGGCCTGACGATTTCTGAAGCGATGGCGCTGGAGCTTCCGATGATGCTCTATAAGCCGATCCCCGGACAGGAGCAGGAGAACGCTGCCTATCTGGTTGGCCTCGGAGCGGCGATTCAAGCGAAGAACGCGGAGGAATTGAAAAACCAGCTGCTTGAAGTGATCGCGAACCGGTCCTTGTTGTCCAAGTTGAAGGAGAACGTGAAGATGAGCCAACAGCAAGGGGATGCCTTGCATATGTTGAATGCGATCTTCGAAACCCGGCACCACTTCATTCCGCAATCGGAAGACATGCGCTTCTCCTATGCCAATGGCTGATCATTGACTTTTTGGTGGTTCCTCCCTCTTTTTGTCCTGCAAAACGATGCGAGATGTTGGCGAAAATACTCGGTTGCTTGGTGCTGTCAAGTTTGCTGTCAACAAGTCATTGTGGGGCGGGAAAAAGAGTTTGCCGGGAATCGGCGGCTGTTGTACTTGACGATTATAGGTCGTAAAGCTTATTTGTCCTCATGCATCGAGACGACGATATCCTGTGCGTAGTTGCCGAAGCTTTTGCCGAATAAGGTGATGCCTCCGCAGTTGGCGGAGCTCTCCAGCGACGCGATGCGGAAGGTGATATCCTTGCCGAAGGCGACGGACAGGTCTTGGATCGTCGTGTCCGATATTTGGGTGCCGTCCAGATAGGAGCCTGTGGGGCTGACGGTGATCACTTTGAACAGACCGTGCTGCGTATTGCTGCTGCTCCACCAATCGGGCGTCAGAATTCCCCGCTGCGCCCCGAAATCGCCCGGACTCGTCCAGTAACCGAGGGGAACGTCATTGATATAGAACGAGATGTCCGACGGCCAGTTCTCGTTGTACCCCGGTGCTTCGGAGCAGATTTCGAAGGAGATCTCCAGCGTGCGCAGCTTCTGATTGCTGTGCAGGAAGTTGGGAATGCGGTACTCCACGTAGCCGCTGGCGAACCACAGAATGCCGGCGTGCACATGACCGGGATCGGCGAAATACCGCGGATCGTCCAAGACGCCGATCAGTTGGGTCGAAGAGGCGAGTCCGCAGGTGGGCTTGACCTCGAAGGAGGCGTACTGGCCGACCGGGATGGCGATCGTGTTGGTCGGGAGCTCGCTAGGCTTCTTGGGCCTGAATTGCAGGACCGCTTGCTCCAGGTTAAGGTGGCAGATCTTCTGGGTTCCTCGAATGCCCGTCGTATTCTCGGAGACGAGGATGCCGGCTTGCTCGAGCTTCTGAACGTGCTTGGTTACGATGGCCGAGGAAATATCGAGCTTCTGCGAGAGCTGCTTGATATTGAGAGACTCGTGCTGCAGGAGCTCGATCATTTTTACGCGTGTTTCCGAGGAGAAACATTCGAGAAAAGCCATATTTTTGGTAGAGACTTCGATATGCATAGAGATAACCTCAATCTTAATGTTTTAGTTTATTGTATAACTTGCAGGTTAATTTAACAATGGCCGAGGCTTTAGAATCACTGCCCCAAAAAAAGAACGTCCCCCGCGCATAGCCCGAGGGACGTTCTTCGTAGTCTCCGCCTGACGATCAGATCCGCCGGCAAGAATCCCGCTCGATCAGCTCGCCGAAGACGGCTAGTTTCGCCGGACTGCCGCCATGCTCGAGCTTCCGGATCAGGACGTCCACGGCCTCGCGGCCCAGCTGCTCGCGCTGCACCCGGATGGTCGTGAGCCGGGGCATGATAAGCTGCGCGGATTCGATATCGTCGAAGCCGGCGACGGACACATCCTCCGGCACGCGGATGCCCTTGGCCGATAGCAGCTGAATGAGCGCGATCGCCAGCCGGTCATTCGCGCAAAACCACGCGGTAGGCAGGTCGTCGGGCTTCAGCGCATTCACATATGAAGCCAGTTCCTCTCGCGCTGCGTCCGTCATTTCGTACGCTCTGGAGGCAGAACCGGGATGGCAGTGCGCTTCATCGGCGGCCAGTCCGGCATCGGCGAGAGCGTTGTTGAACCCGTACCAGCGGTCCCTGATGCTCTTCGTCATCGGGGATGCGCCAATGAAGCCGAGCCGCCGGTGGCCGAGCCGGATCAGGTGCGACGTCATCTTGTAGGCTTCTTCCGCGTTGGCGGTTACGACGGCGTCCAGCTGCAGGCCGTCATAGCTATGATCAACCGTGACAAGCGGCAATCCTGCGGCACTGAGTTTGCGAATATAGTCCGGGTGGAAGGCGCCGACGATCAGCATGCCGCCGAACGCGATCTCGTAATAGAGATCAGGCAGGGCAAGGCGTTGTTCCATCTCCTTGGTTACGCCGCTAATAATGGTGGTATAGCCGAGGTCTTTGGCTCTCTGCTCGATCGACCAGAACACTTGATAGTAGCAGCTCTTGTCGTTCTGGATGGATTCGGGCACCAAAACGAGCAGATGGCTCATTTTCTTCTTGGGCTTGGCCTCAGCCGGATAATGCAGCGCTTGGGCGGCTTCGAATACCCGCATCCGCAGCTCCTCGCTGACGCCTGGCTTATGATTCAAGGCCAACGAGACGGCATTCTTGGATATGCCGAGCCGATCGGCAATGTCTTGCATGGAAGTTTTGGCGTTCATATGAATAATAGCCCCTTGAGCAGAAAGATTTGTTACTTGAATTTTATCCGTCATGAGGAATTTTGTAAAGTTGAGTTCTAGGATGATTGCTTTACATTTATTGTATTGTCAATTTAAATGTCAATCTTCCTGGGAACCGATTCTTTTGTCCGTCCCATTCGTCCATCATTTCCCAATAAACGTTTCGAGCTTTGCAAGCTTGTCCGGCGAATACGGTCCCGAGTTGTCAAAATAGAGCAGCGATGCCGCATCTAGCGGCCACTTGATTTCATTTCTCTGCAGCGCAGGCCGGAACTGCTCCCAATTGTCCAGCTTCCAGACGTCCAATGCCGAGCCTCTCGCGCGAATTCGCGCTTGGTAAGCTTCGTCGGATGGAAGGTAAACGTATATGGCCTTCACTTCAACCGCTCCAGCCGCTGCAGCCCCGATGCGCGCAAGCTCCCGGTCGAGCCAAGCGGGATCGCCGATTTCGCGGGTGAAAGGTCCGATCACGATGGCGTCCAAGCCCAGGGCGGCATTCTCAAGCGCAGCGTCCATCGTGATGCGATAGCCCAAATCGCGGCAGTGCTGCTTATAAAACGGGGAATCCCGGTCCTCGGGATCTTTCCCGGCCAAGGTCATAATGGCCGCCGCCGCCGGACGCAGCAGCGTGTCCATATCGAGAAAGGCGCCGCCATGCTTGCGCGCCCATGCCTCCGCCAGTGTCGTTTTGCCTGCTCCCGCAGGTCCTAAGAAAAAGATCAGTTTGCTCATGTCATCCTCCGAAAGGGTTCCCGTGACGGGAAGTCGTTACGCATATTGTAACATAAGAGCGGTTACGGCCATGATTTCAGCTTATGTTCAGCTTAAGTTAAGGTTTTATTAAGCTTTTCGTCATATTTGCTTCATACTTTTCATGTAAGCTAGGAAGAAAAGAAAAAGAGGGTTAAATCCAAACGGAAGGATAGATAGAGATGTCCGGAACCCCGCAACCTACATGGAAGTCGGAAAGTAAAACCATACTGTCATCAAACGCACAAAAGTCGACCGCGGCATATTGGCCGACCGCAGGTTGGAGAACGAGCACGCCGGAAGCGCAAGGCATGTTCTCAGGAACGCTGGCCAAAACGTTGGAGATGTTCGGCAGCCAAGGCGTACATAGTGTTGCTGTGATCCGCAACGGGTATTTGGTTGCCGAGGCTTACAATGCGAGCACGCAGGAGGATGTGCCGCAGGATCTCAAATCCGTAACCAAGAGCGTGACCTCCGCGCTGGTCGGCATTGCTTTACATGAACGGAAGCTTATTAGCGCGGACCAGAAAGTGGCGGAGTTCTTCCCGGAGCTGGCCAATGACCGGTTGAAGTCCAGAATGACGATCAAGCATCTGCTCAGCATGACGTCAGGCATAGCTTGGGATAATACGAACGAAAGCTCCTCTACCGAGATGATGTATTCTCCGGATTGGGTGCAGTACATTACAGGACGCCCGGGCTATGTCGAGCCAGGCTCGCTATTCAATTACAGCAACGGCGATGCGCACTTGGTGTCAGCTGTACTGTACAAGGCAACGGGCCAATCTATGCTGGAATACGCGAAGTCCCGCTTGTTCGGTCCGCTGGGCATCGATCAGGTGAGTTGGAACGAGGATCCGCAGGGCCGAACCATTGGCGCGTGGGCGTTGGCTTTAACGCTGCGGGATATGGCCAAGATCGGCTATTTGTATTTGAAAGAAGGCGAATGGGACGGTCAAACGATCATTCCCAAAGCGTGGATTCGGGATTCGCTGCAGAAGCGTGTCACCCTTAATTACAGCAACGGCACACAGGGCGGTTATGGATTGTATTGGTGGTCCAAAACGCTCGAGAAGGGGCTCGTACGAGGAGGCAAGAAGCCGTACAATCTGTACTATGCCTCCGGCTCAGGCGGCAGACGGATCTTTGTGATCCCCGAGCTGCAGCTCGTCGTGGCGGCCACCGCCAATTCGCCGGACGTGGATATGCCGGAATATTTGCTGCTTCATGTGCTGCAGGCGATCAGATCGGATAAGCCGCTGCCTGAGAACCAAGAAGCCTGTGCCAAGTTGGAGCAGGCTGTGCAGTCTTTTAGACATGAATGAAAAAGGGTAGAGAGAAAACGGAGGGGCTGCCGCGGCAGCTTCTTTTTTATTTGACTAAGCAGAGGCTCGTGTTCTACCAAGATAAAAGTAAGCGGAGCGTGGAGGCGATGCGGTGCAGCCGCGCGTCGAGCGCGATTACGCCATCGACCGCAAGCGGCAGGCGATACTCGGCCACTCGCTGGGAGGGCTATTCGTTCTGCAGACGTTGTTCACAAGACCTCAGACGTTCCAGACATATGTGGCCGGGAGCCCTTCGATCCATAGGAATCCCAGGCTGATCCGCGAGCAGGAAGATTGGTTCCGAATCTATGCGGAGCAAGTCGATGAGAAGCTGAAATCACGGCAGGCGAACTGGAGGGCGCGCACCCTAGCCGTATGACCGAGAATACCAGGGCCCTATACGAGCGCCTGGTGCTGCTGCCGAAGGATGCGCTGCAAGTGGCGTATAAAGAGTTTGAGGGGGAAGGCCATGTATCCGTTCTTCCCGGACTTATCAAGCCGGGCATTGCGGCACATGTGACAGATATGAAGCCATCCGAAGCGCGTTTGCTGCTTCCGGTGGCTTTTTTGGCAAGATTATGAGATAGTTGGGAAAAATAAAGATGATTCCGGGGGAGATCATGATGGATGAATTTACGAAAAGACGTCTCGATAGCATACTAAAAAGATATGTTGACCAGAAAATACCCAAAGCTTATAGAGATCAGATAAGGTTGGCGTACAAGTTTAGAGGTAACAGTGTGACGCTCGTCGAGGAGAGACCTCCTTATATAGGTACGGAGTGGACCAAAAGAGATTTCGCGCAGTTCAGAATGGAAACCGATAAATGGTCGCTTTATTGGAAAGACAGCAAGAATAAGTGGCATTATGTTGATCATATCGCGCCGGATTCTGATTTTGAGAAGCAGCTGCAGCTCGTCGATCAGGACAACACGGGTGTTTTTTGGGGCTAAGGCCAGGTTATAGAAGAAAGGGCGTTCATTCATGGCGGTAAGACGTTTTACAGACTACGGTTTGAGCGAGGAGATCATCCGCGCGCTGCACAGTTTGGGCTATGAGGAGCCGACTGACGTGCAGCATGAGGTCATTCCCGTTGTGCTGCGGGAGAAGGATGTAACGGTCAAGTCGCGTACAGGAAGCGGGAAGACGGCAGCGTTCGGCATCCCGGTCTGCGAGCTGGCGGTGTGGGAGGAGAACCGCCCGCAGGCGCTGATCCTGACGCCGACCCGGGAGCTTGCGGACCAAGTGAAACAAGATATAACCAACATCGGCAGGTTCAAGCGCGTGAAGGCGGTGGCGCTGTACGGCAAGCAGCCTTTCGCCCGGCAGAAGCTGGAGCTGAACCAGAAGTGTCACGTCGTCGTGGGGACGCCGGGACGCGTGCTGGATCATATCCAGAAGGGCACACTGGACCTGGAGAAGGTGAAGATGCTCGTTATCGATGAAGCGGATGAGATGCTGCGGATGGGGTTCATCGAGCAGGTGGGGGCGATCATCGGCGAGGTGCCGGAGGACCGTACGACGATGCTGTTCTCTGCGACACTTCCGCAGGATGTGGAGCAACTGTGCCACCGGTACATGATGGATCCTATCGATATTGAAATTCAGACGCCGGAAGCGGCCAAGGTCCAGATCGAACACGCCCTGGTTCCCGTAACGGAAGGGGAGAAATTTAACGTCCTTAAGGATCTGTTGGTGACGGAGAATCCGGAGAACGGCATCATTTTTTGCCGTACCCAAGAGCGGGTGGACGACCTGTTCCGGCAGCTGGATGGCCTCGGGTATCCCTGCGATGAGATCCATGGGGGCATGGTGCAGGACGACCGCTTCCTCGTGATGAACGCGTTCAAGCGGGGGGAGTTCCGGTTCCTCGTCGCTACGGATGTCGCGGCGCGGGGCATCGACGTGGAGGACATCACGCATGTCATCAATTATGACCTGCCGATGGAGAAAGAGAGCTATGTCCACCGGATCGGAAGAACGGGCCGCGCCGGCAAGACGGGCAAAGCCATCACCTTGCTCACACCCGGCGAGGAACGGTACTTGCCGGAGATCGAAGCTTATCTGGGCTTCGCCATTCCGCGCAGGAACGCTCCGACCGAGGAAGAAGTCGCTGCGGGCAGACCGGCCTTTGACCGGAAGCTGCAGGCGACTCCTGTCAGGAAGCGGGATCGCAGCGATGAACTGAACAAGGGCATCATGAAGCTCTATTTTAACGGCGGGAAAAAGAAAAAAATCAGAGCGGTAGACTTCGTCGGCACGCTAGCCAAAATTGAAGGCGTGACGGCAGCCGATATCGGAATCATCTCGATCGGGGATACGGCGTCGTATGTTGATATTTTGAACGGCAAAGGTCCGATGGTGCTCCAGGTTATGAAGCATACGACGATCAAAGGCAAACTATTGAAGGTGCATGAAGCGAATAAGTAAGGGGAAATATCCGTTAAGCCGGCCTAGGCTTAGCGGATTTTTTGCTGATTAGGTCAAAATAAGATTCGTGCCAGGTTAAAATTTTACTCAAATGAGTCAAAGAATTGACTTACTCGATTCCCGTGCAGAGGGTAGACTAGAGAAAACACGACATTTGGGGTGAATAAAAGATGGCCAACAATACACATACACACTCACACTCGAGCACCCTTTCTACACCAAAAGTAAAAAGGAAAATCTCCATGCAGCAGATTCGTGAGGATCTGACCGGATATGCCTTTGTCGCTCCAATGGTACTCGGGCTCTTCATTTTCACGTTATTTCCTATTATTGCATCCTTCTTTCTGAGCTTTACGGACTGGAACTTCGTTGCCGGCTTCTCCAAGGTGAAGTTTCTCGGATTAGATAACTTTATCAAGCTTTTCAAAGATACCGTCTTCCTCTTGTCACTGAAAAATAACATGATCTTAATGATCGTCGTTCCTTTGACGTTAATTTTCTCGTTGATTCTGGCTGTCCTCATCGACAAGAAAATCTATTTGAAAGATTTCTTTAAAGTCGTTTACTTCATTCCGTACATTTCGAGCGTCGTTGCCGTCGCGATTGTGTTCCAAGTGCTTTTCCACCCGACTTACGGCCCGATTAACCAAGTTTTGATGGACATGGGCTTCGCGAATCCGCCGAAATGGCTGGCAGATCCGGACTTCGCACTGTACTGCGTGATGGGTCTTATGATCTGGATCTCGATCGGGTATAACATGATTATTTTCATGGCCGGCCTGCAGTCGATTCCCAAAGATCTCTACGAGGCTGCGGACATTGACGGAGCATCGAAATTCAAGCAGTTCATGAGCATCACCGTACCGCTCTTATCGCCAACAACGTTCTTCCTGCTCGTGACCGGGATTATCGGCACATTCAAAGCGTTCGATGTCATCTCCGTCCTCACAGGCGGCGGTCCGGCGAATTCCACGAGCGTGGTTGTTTACCGCTTATACGAAACGGCCTTCATTAACCTGCAATCCGGTTACGCGTCTGCCATGGCTATTGTGCTTCTGGTGTTTGTCCTTCTGATTACATTGGTGCAATGGGTCGGACAGCGTAAATGGGTGAACTACTAAGAGGAGGAGGAAAACCCGATGGACAAGAATCAAAAGTTGAAAAAAATTCTCCTTACATTGGTCATGCTTGTAATTGGCATACTATTTATGTCGCCGTTCCTCTGGATGATCTCCGCTTCTATGAAGCCGGAAGCCGACGTGTTCGTTTATCCGATCCAGTGGATCCCGCAGCATTGGAATGTGATTGAAAATTATAAAGCGGTTTGGGAAACAAAATTCTCCCTGTATTATTGGAATTCCATTAAGGTTTCGGTACTGACGACGGCGTTATCCGTGCTGCTGTCTTCCATGGCGGCGTACGCTTTCTCCAAAATCAAGTTCCGCGGCCGTAACGGACTCTTCGTTCTTATCTTGGCGATCTATATGATTCCGAGCCAAGCGATTCTCGTTCCACAGTTCCTTCTGTTCCGTTGGATTGGCTTGTTCGACAGCCATTTCGGCTTGATTCTGCTAGGTTCCTTCAGCGTACTGGGCACATTCATGCTGCGCCAATTCTATCTCGGTATTCATGATGAATACATGGAGTCCGCACGGATCGACGGTGCCGGCCATCTCCGGATTTTCTGGTCGATCTGTACGCCGCTTGTTCGTCCGGCTATCGCGACATATGCGATCCTGCGTTTCATCTGGACATGGAACGACTACCAGAACCCGTTGATCTTCCTGAGAACCAAAGACTTATTCACTCTTCCGCTAGGTATTCGGTCTTTCGCCGATTTGAACGGTGAGTTCTACTCGCTGATCATGGCGGCATCTGTATCCGCGATCGTGCCTCTGCTGATTATTTTCATCATCGGTCAGAAGCAGGTTATCGAAGGAATCTCGATGGGCGGCGTGAAAGGCTAAGTCGAAAGATGTCAAAATATGAGTGCATGAGGTTAAAAAAGTGCCTCGTGTGCTCCCACCAAGTTTGATACGATCGGTCATGTAAAGGTTTTCAAACAAAATGCTTATTTGTGGAGGGGTTCCTATGAAAAAGAGTTTATTAGTACTTAGCGGCGTGTTGGCCATCAGTGCTGCGCTTGCAGGCTGCGGTAATAAAAGTGAAACGCCTGCGGCTAATAGCGGAAATGCTGCGGGCGGAGCGAAAGCTCCGGTAACGATTAAAGTACAAGCTTGGTACACGGAAGCTCAAGGCAACTGGAATGCGACGGTAGAGGCTTACAACAAGCTGCATCCGGAAGTCAAAGTCGTCTATGAAAGCATGTCCGAGAAAGGCGATTCCCAAGAAGGGATGAAGAAGCTTGATCTTCTGGCTGCTTCCGGCGAGCAAATGGACGTAGTGATGTACTCCAGCGCATCCGATTTCGCACAGCGTGTAGGCGCAGGCATCCTGGAGCCGCTTGATGAGTACCTGAAAAAAGACGGTATCGTGGTGAAGGACGAATATAAGCTGGATCCAGTCGTGAACGGCAAGTACTACGCTCTTCCAGGTAAAATGATCGAATGGTTCGTTCTTCTGAACAAAGACAAATTGGATGAAGCGAAGCTTCCGGTTCCAACGGAATGGACATGGGATCAATACGCGGAATATGCGAAAAAGATGACAAAAGGCGAAGGCGCCGCCAAGCAATACGGCTCTTATTTCCACAACTGGAAAGACTACGCCCTGCTAGCGCTTAACAACGATATGGAGAATCCGTACCTCGTGAAATCCGACGGTACCCAAAATATCGACAACCCGAAAGTCCGTTACTCCCTTGATCTGAGAAACAAAATGGAGAACGTGGACAAAACATCCGTACCTTACTTCGAAGTCGTATCGCAAAAAATGGCTTACCGTGACGTGTTCTACGCCGGTAAAACAGCGATGCTTGCAACAGGTAACTGGATGGTGGGCGAGCTTTCCCAGAATGCGAAGTTCAAAACTGTGTTCGCACCGTATCCGAAATCGGATGCGACGGCTGAGAACGGTCTGACTGAAGTAGGCGCTGACTTCATGGGTGTCGCCGCGAACTCCAAGAACAAGCAAGCTGCCTATGACTTCGTGAAATGGTACACAACGGAAGGGATCCAAACGCAAGGTCTGTTCTTCTCCGGTTGGAAAAAAGCCGATATCAACAAGAACGTTGATGCGATTCTGAAAAGCGGCAAACCGGAACAAGTGGCTATGATCGATAAAGACTCCTTGCTGGCTACTTTGAAAGTGAACAAGGCGACGAAACTGGTTGTTCCTCCGACTTATGCTCTGCAGCAAGAGAAAGAGTACTTGACGCAAGTTGAGCTGTTCCTGACAGGCAAACAAGATTTGGAGAAAACGATCCAAACTGCCAAAACGAAGATCGAAGATATCCGTAAGAGCAACGCCAAGTAAGCAATCGCGATTGCTGGTATAATGAAAAGAGGTGGCCCTGGGCCCCTCTTTTTCCCATTTTTCCGAAAGGCAGGCGAACGCGGTGCCGGGCTGGCTTCGAACCTTATCTTTACGCAATAAATTGGTGCTCACGATTCTCGTCTGTCTCGTGCTGCCATCGCTGGTCTCCATGAACGTATCCAACTTCTTCACTCGCGATGCGGTCAGGACGCAGGTAACGGAAACCTCGCGCGAATCGATGCGGATTGTCAGTCAAATCGTCAACAGCCAAATGAAGAATATGATTTATGTGATGAACTTCATTCAATTCGACGAGGAGCTGCAGCCGTCCATTCGGGAATTAGGCAAGGCCAATGAGGGAACAGATAAAGGTGATGTTCTGCAATATAAGCAAACGATCGCCAAGCGAATGACCACCGTCATTGATCCCTTCGGGAACATTAATGTGACCGTGCTGCTTCCGAATCAGGAGTATGTGGCCTCCTATACGACTTTTGCATTTGATCCGAAGGATTTTTTCAAGAAGAGTTGGTTTGGCGATGTGGAGAAAGTATCCGGTTATAATGTAAAATGGATCGGGGCTGAGCCGAACTACAGCCAGGAGACGAATCAGCCGTATTTGCTGTCGGCGGCCAAGCCGCTGCGCAAGAACGACGTCACCTACGGGTATGTGATCGTTGGGCTGGAACCCCGCGTGCTGCAAGATTTATTCAATCAATATCAAAATAATGAAATCATGGCGATCGTCGATCAGAAGGGGCGCATTCTGGTCGATAAGGATTCCTCCACGATCGGCACACCGTTTCCGTATTTCGACCAGCTGCCGAAGGAGGACGGATCCTCGTTCGTCAAGGTGGCAGGCGAAGATTATATTCTGCTGAGCAGCCATGTGACGCCGGAATGGCAGCTCGTCAACATGAGCCCTTACAAAACGGCGGCTCAGAAAATCGAATCGTTCCGCAAGACGGACTTCTTCGTTCAGCTGTTTTTCTTAGTTTTATTTGCCGTCGTGCTGCTGTATATGGTGCGTACGCTTACGAAGCCGATTGCGCGGCTTGTCCAGACGGTCGTACGGATCGAATCCGGGCAGCTGGGCGAACGGTCGAACATCAGCGGTGTCGATGAGGTGGGACGGCTCGGCTATGTGTTCGACCGGATGATCGACCGCATCGAGCTGATGTTGGAGGAGAACCGGCGCGAACAGGAGCTCAAGCGTATGGCGGAGCTGGCGATGCTGCAGGCGCAAATCAATCCGCACTTTTTATTTAACGTGCTGAATTCCATCCGCTTGAAGATCATGATGAAAGGCGATTCGGAGAATGCGGAGCTGATCTCCTCCTTGTCGTCGCTCCTGCGGATGACGATCAATCGCAATAATGAATATATCCCGCTGCATGAAGAGATTGAGATTATCGAGCATTACGTCCGGCTGCTGAATTCCAGGCACGGGGACCGGGTGGAGCTGCGCATCTCGGCGGCTTCCGATACGCTGCTGATTGAAATACCGCGATTCCTGCTCCAGCCGCTGATCGAGAATGCGTACATTCACGGGCTGAAGAGCAAGCCGGGCACGATCACGATCGCCTCGCGAATCATCGAGGACGGACGGCTGCAGCTGGAGGTAAGGGATTCCGGTGTCGGTATGGCTCCTGAGCGTCTGGCGGAGCTGCGCCAACACCTCGTGTCGGTGCCGGCACACCACCCGCATGTGCCGCGCAGCCCGTCCTTATCGGGGATCGGCTTGCATAACGTATTTGAACGGCTGCGTATCATTTACGGCCATCGCTTCGATTATGAGATTGAGAGCGGGCCGGATCAAGGAACACGGATTCTGCTGCGCTTCCCGCAGCAGATTGGGAAGGAGGGGTAACGATGTATTCCGTTATGATTGTGGATGATGATTTGCCTGTGCTTGAATTCCTGAGCACGGCGATTCCATGGGATAAATTAGGGTTTCGTCTGGCGGGAACCTACGAGAACCCGCTGGAAGCGCTGGAGGCGGGCCGGCGGGCCAAAGCGGACGTGCTGATCAGCGATATCGGCATGCCGGAGATGAACGGGCTGGATCTGATTCGCTCCCTCCGTGAGGAGGACCCTCATGTGAAGGCCGTCATTCTGTCCTGCCATGACGATTTTCATTACGCGCAGAGAGCGATGAAGCTATCGGTGAGCGAGTATATTTTGAAGGAAACGATGAATGTCGGGAATATTTCCGAGGTGCTCTCGCGGCTGAAGGAGCAGCTGGATGCCGAGGATAACGTGCTCTCCAAGAGCCGCAAGCTCGAGAAAGAAGCGGCGCTCCACCGGAGCTCGTCGAAGCGTCAATTTATCCGAAGCACGGTGAATGAGCCTTTGTTCGATTCGGAGGAGTGGATTCAGCAGGCGGCAGGGTTCGGCATTCGGCTCGGGCAGCACGGCTTGCTTCCTGTATTCGGTTACGCCAACCGGGTGAAGGAGGCGAATCAGCGCTTCCAATCCAAAGATTTGTTCGACTACACGGTGCAGAATATCATTGAAGAGCTGCTGGTGGACCAGAAGGAGACGACGCTGTTCACGTACGATACGGGTGAAATTGTTTTGTTATTTCCGCACTATGGCAGCATTCACGTTAACAATACCCAGAAGATGGAGCAGACGCTGCGCCATTTGCAAAGCTGCTTGCAGCAATTCGCCAAGATTTCCTTCTCTTTCCTTACCGGCAGCCCGGCCAAAGATGTGCGTTCACTCAAGGATCAGTTGAAGCGAATGGCTGAGGCCCGGAGTTCCCGCTTTTATTTGCCGGAAAGCTCGGTGGTGAAGCTGGAGCATATCCGGGAAGGATTCGGCGACGGGGGGCTGCTGTTGGCGGAATACGCCCAGACGCTGGATGAGTTCCGCAGCGTCGTCTTCGACGAACGGTCGGACTTGATCGACAGCACAGTGTCCAAATGGATCGATTTCATCCAGTATCACCGGTTTCGGCCTATGGAGGTCAAGGAATGGCTGTTGAAGATGATTCTCGATGTGCGGATGCGCCTCAAGTCCCTGCAGCATTACCAGTCGACCTTCTCCTCCGAGCTGCTGCACCATGACGTGCATGAGCTGTCGTCCGTGCGGGAGCTGGAGCTGTGGCTGAAGGATTACTTGCGGCAGGCGATCCAGTGGGCGGGACAGGTGTACCGCGAGTCGCATAACCGCGAGATTCTGGAGTGCCAACGGTTCGTGTACAACCATCTCCATACGAAAATATCGCTCGAAGATGCCGCCGCGCATCTGCACCTGCATCCGAGCTATCTGAGCCGGCTCTTCAAGAAGGAAACCGGCGAGAATTTCGTGGAGTACGTGACGCGGATGAAGATGGAGAAGGCGAAGGAGCTGCTGGAGATTACGGACAAAACCGTGGAACAGATCGCCGACATGCTTGGCTATGAGAATAAAAACTATTTCGGCAAGCTGTTCAAGGCGCATACGGGCATCGTGCCCAATGCGTTCCGGGGGCATAACAAGGGGACTCAGCCGTCGTCGTAGTTTATGATGTCAGGCTGCAGTAATGGTGACAACAGCGGGAACAGCGGGAACAGCGGAAACAAGCGCAACCCATTCCGTTCGTGATCACAAAACTTACGTTCCAGATTGGGTGTGGGGAACCCACTAAGGGGAAATATAAGCCGTTATTCTCCCCAAAACAGCCGATTTGGCGAGGAAGAGGAAATACGATTCGCTATTTGAGCGGTTTCGGCTGTATTCGGCGGCTGATCGGGCTAATAAGGGCCTGTATTTCCGCTCGATGGCTGATAAGAGCTGATTTCGCTTAAATAGCGACCTGTATTTCCGCTTAAGTGAGCGTATGACATATGTGCAAAGCAAAGGAGCCTCTTTGCGTAGAAGCATCTACGCTGGGAAGCTCTTTTTTGCTAGGATGGTAACTCTATCAGTAGTTCGTTCACGTAAAGTCGCGTCGCTCTTCGTTGATGCTGAGCTGGAGGCGTTGATGACTTTGAGTCGGAGCACGAAGTTTGGTCTCAGCTTTATCTTAGATATTCGTGTAAGCGATTATATCTAAATTAAGGTGATATTCGTGAGCTTATACTTGTGCTAAGAGTGAAGTTTTGCGAACGGAAGTCAACTTACTGACGGTTTGCCAACTCGAGCACATCGACAAAAAAACGATTACCTTTGTAGGCTTGCACAAATTCCCTTATCTTTACAAAAAAAATGCACTGTACCGATTTGAACCATGGTAAAATAAGGGGCGGCATACAGCTTGTCTTGTCTTAGAAAAGCTAAGGAGGAATTGTTATGCGTAGGAAAGCAGGGTGGAAAGCAAAAGCGTTAAAAGTCGCATTAGCCTTGACGGTAGCGCTGCCTTTGCAAGTGCTGGCGACGAGCAGTTGGCAGGCGGTCATGGCGGAAGGGCCGGCGGATCCGGCACCTTTCATCGAAGCGAAGGTGGTCAATGAAAACGCAGGGAAGAAAGTGCTCTTCGACAACACCCACGAACAAACGGCCGGAGCGGCGGATTGGGTTATCGACGGAGCGTTCTCCGATTTTGCTAATGCATTAGCGAACGACGGTTATTATGTCAAGGAGCTGCGCAAAACAACACCGATCACACTCAGCGATTTGAGCGGTTACGACGTTTTCGTCGTTGCGGAGTCCAATGTTCCTTACAAGACTAGCGAACAAGATGCCCTGGCGCAGTATGTACAGGGCGGCGGCAGTATTTTCTTCATCGGCGATCATTACAATGCCGATCGAAATAAGAACCGCTGGGACGGTTCCGAGGTGTTTAACGGCTACCGCCGTGGCGCGTGGACGAACCCGGCCAGCGGCATGAGCGCGGAAGAAGCCTCATCGTCGGCGATGCAGGACGTCGCCAGCTCCGATTGGCTGGCCACGCAGTTCGGCCTGAGGTTCCGCTATAACGCGCTCGGCGATATCAACGCGAACCAGATCGTTGCGCCGGAGCAATCGTTCGGCATTACGGCGGGGGTATCCAGTGTAGCCATGCATGCGGGCTCCACACTGGCTATCATCGATCCTGCCAAGGCCAAAGGGATCGTATATTTGCCGCAAACGAACGAAGCATGGGCGAATGCGGTCGATCAAGGGGTATATAACGGCGGCGGCGTGGCCGAAGGCCCGTTTGTCGCCATAGCGAAAGCAGGCGCAGGGAAGGCCGGCTTCATCGGCGACTCTTCGCCGGTTGAGGATGCGACGCCGAAATATTTGCGCGAGGATACGGGCGCGAAGAAGACGACGTATGACGGCTTCAAAGAAGTGGACGACGGCGTCCTGCTCGTCAATATGGTGAATTGGCTGGCGAAGAAAGAAACCTATACGAGCTTCTCCGAAGTGAGCGGCATGCAGTTGGATCAGCCGACAGCGCTGCTTCCGTTCGAAGCGCCGGCTGCCTCCACGGAGCCGCAGCCCGAGCCTTGGGCTGCGCCGAATGCCGGTTACAAATGGTATGACCGCAGCACGTTCAAACCGGGCTCTTATGGCGGACCTGCGGCGACGGCTAGCGCAGCGTACAGCTTCGTACACCAGGCGACGCTGCCGAATGCGGTGGAATTCCCACTGCGGGTGGCCGTGGATAATTTGCCTCCGTCTACGACCGTCTCGGGTTTGAATGTAGGGATTTATTTGGCCGGGGGAACCCAGGTTGGACAGGTCCAGAATGCGGACGGCACATGGCCGACGGCTTACGGCTACAGTACTTCATTCTCCGTGACCTCGGATATCAACGGGCATGCGTCCAAGGACTTGACGGTTCGCGTGAAGGCGGGAACGGCAGGATCGGCGAATTTGCGCCTGCGTCAAGGTTCTACGAATTTGAAAACGGAGACGGTTACTCTAGGCGACGTTCCGGCCGAGCCGCTGCCGGGAGAGGAGAACCCGATTCCGGAGCAGATATCCATCTCGGAAGCCCGCGGTCAATCAACCGGCACTTTGGTGACGGTGGAGGGCGTTGTGACGACGGAGCCGGGTGCGTTCGGCGGTCAAGCTTTTTACCTGCAGGATGAATCCGCCGGTATTTATGTGTTCCAGAGCCAAAGCGGCTTCCATCAAGGAGATAAGGTGAAAATAACGGCTTCCACGGCGGTATTTAATACGGAGCTGGAGCTGGCCGACCCGGTGGCGATTGCCAAGACCGGCGTATCGGCGCTTCCGGTGCCTGTGCCGGTGACGGCGGTTACCAACGATAATCAGGGGCAGCTGGTCGAGCTTAGCGATGTAACGGTGACGAACATCATCAGTGCGACGCCGGCGGGATCTTTTGAATTCGATGCGGTCAAAGGGGATGTGAGCAACCATATCCGCGTAGATGGGCGGACAGGTCTGACCTTGACTTCATTCCCGTATCAAGCGGGCCAAACGGTGAATATCCGCGGTGTCGCTGCGATTTTCAAAGGCGTATTTCAATTGAAGCCAAGAGGGCTGAGCGACTTTACGGCTGCTGCGGACACCACAGCGCCTGTGACAACGGCTGTGCTGTCGGGCGAGCCGAACGGTGCAGGCTGGTATAAAGATGATGTTACGGTTACTTTGACGGCGGCGGACGATCGTGCAGGTGCCGTTACGACGCAATACAGCGTGAATGGCGGGACTGCTGCAGCCTATGAGGCGCCGGTGGTCATTCAGGCAGAGGGAGCGAATGAGCTCGGCTACTTCTCCACGGATGCGGCGGGGAATGCGGAAACTCCGAAAACGCTGGTCGTGAAGCTGGACAAAACGGCTCCGGCAGCCGTGCTGACACAATCCGGTCATGCAGTAGGGGATGTAACGGAAGCGGATGCGTTGACTTTCGTATTGGCGAGCACAGATGCTCTGTCCGGTGTGGCAGAGGAGGCATTGACGCTTGACGGAGCAGCTATTCGCAGCGGTCAGACGCTTGCGGCCGGCAGCTTGGCTGTAGGCACCCACACGGTAGAGTACCGTGTAACTGATGCGGCAGGGAACATGGTGACAGCGGCTGTGCCGTTTCAAGTGAAGACGCAAGTCAAGCTAAACCAAGCGACGCTGGCTGTTGACGCGAATTCGCTGAAACCGGGCGATACGACGTCCGCGCATGTGGCCGGCACGTTAAGCAATGGAGCGCCTGCGGATTTGAGCGGGGCTGCCGTCGTGTACAGCACTAGCAACGGGGCTGTAGCGACGGTCGATGCCCAGGGCAAAGTGAGCGCGGTGGCGGAAGGTTCGGCGGCACTTACGGCTGCTGTTACTTTGAATGGAGTGACCGTGCAAACGAACGCCGTGACAATCACGGTGGTGAAGCCGTTGTCCGCCGGAGTACCCGGCAAGCCGGTGCTGTCCGATAACAGCGGACATGCGACTGGATTGAAAGACGGCAACTACACGGTGACGATGAATATGTGGTGGGGCAATAACGGTACCGTGTTCAAGCTGTACGAGAATGGCGTGCTCATTCATACGCAAACGTTGACTGACGCATCGCCGGCCGCACAAACGGCCAAAGTGGAAGTGAAAGGCAAAGCGAACGGCACTTATACGTATACGAGTGAGCTTACGAATTCTTTCGGCACGACAACCAGCTCTCCGCTGGTCGTGAAGGTAACGGATGCCGCACCGGGCAAGCCGGTATTGTCCCAGGACAACTGGGACGGCGACGGCAGCTACAAGGTGAGCATGAACATGTGGTGGGGGACGAACGCCACCGAGTACCGCCTGTATGAGAACGGCGTGCTGATCGACACGCAGGCGCTAACGGCGGCTACGCCTGGCGCGCAAAACGCGGTTACGGCGATAACGGGCCGTGGCGTTGGCGTGTACGAGTACCGCAGCGAGCTGGTCAATGCGGGGGGCGTTACCTCTAGCGAGAAGGTGACGGTTCGCGTGACGAAGTAGTCGGTCCTTTAGGCAGCGAGGCTGCTGGATGAAGCGGGCCGAGGGAGCCTCTAACAACCGTTGGTTGTTAGGGGCTCTTTTGTCTATTTTTCGAATAGAAAAAACCCGGATGGCGGCTAAAGGCCAAAATGTGTGATATTTTCGAATAGAATTATCGACTTTGCCCTTTTTTGAGGGAAATCTATATGAATTTTCATATAGATTCAGGAGGAGGGGGGGGGGCCATACGCAGCCTGAAGGGATGTGCTTCGTCGCGTTAATCTGCCTAATATCTAGACAAAAATTCACCGCAGTGATAGCTTATATGAACTACACTAAAATGAAAATTTGTGATTCTTATGTCTAATCGAATGGCCTCCCAAGCCGGGCTCGCCAAAGGGCGCAGCGGCCGGTTATGGATGGTGCTCGTGCTCGGAGCGCTCGCGTCCTTCGGGCCGCTCTCGCTGGATATGTACCTGCCGGCGCTGCCGGACCTGGCCGGCGATCTTCACACCAGCACTTCGCTGGCCCAAATGAGCCTCACGGCCTGCATGCTCGGCATGTCCATCGGCCAGCTCATTGCAGGGGCGGCGAGCGATGTGCGGGGAAGAAGGACGCCGCTGCTGATCGGGCTCGTGCTGTACGCGGTCTCGTCCGTGCTCTGCATGTTCGCGCCGTCCATCGGAGTGCTGCTCGGCCTGCGCTTTGTGCAGGGACTCGCAGGTGCGGCCGGCATCGTCATTTCACGGGCGATCGTCCGCGATCTGTATGAGGGGGTAGAGCTGACGAAGTTCTTCGCCCTGCTCATGCTGGTGAACGGGGCTGCACCCATTCTGGCGCCGATAGCCGGGGGGCAGATTCTGCAGTTCACCTCGTGGCGCGGCGTATTTCTCGTCCTCGGCGCCATCGGCCTGCTGATGCTTGCAGCCGCCACATGGGGGCTGCAAGAGACGCATCCGCCGGAGCGCCGCTCCAAGGGCGGACTCGGCAATACGCTCCGCACATTCCGCAGCCTGCTCACTGACCGGCTGTTCATGGGCTACGCACTGACGCAAGGGCTCGTCTTCGCCGGCATGTTCGCTTACATCTCCGGCTCGCCGTTCGTGCTGCAGGACATTTTCGGCGTATCGCCGCAAATGTTCTCCGTCTGCTTCGCCGTCAACGGGCTGGGCGTCATCATCGCCGGGCAGGTGACAGGCCGACTCGCCGGCAAAGTGAGCGACCCCCGTCTGCTCGCCGGAGGGCTGGCCATGGCCGCGTTCGGCGGCCTGCTGCTGCTTATCGCGACGCTGCTGGGCGCGGGGCTGCCGGCTATTCTGATCGCCTTCTTCTTCATCGTATCCAGCGTCGGCCCGGTATCCGTAGCGACGACATCCCTGGCGCTGCAGAAGCAAGGGGAGACGGCAGGCAGCGCCGCCGCATTGCTCGGCCTGCTCTCGTTCATCATCGGGGGCTTGATTGCGCCTGTAGTGGGACTGGGCGGCAGCCATACGGCGGTTCCGCTCGGCATCATCATTGCCTGCATGGAAATCGGGGCTATACTCAGCTTTGTGCTGATGACGAAGGAGAAGAAAGCGGAATAACCGATTTTTTTGCGAAATGGATGAAGCGCTTCAAATTTCCTTCACAATTACCCTTTATACTGAAGGAAAATAGTCCATTTCATGAAAAAGGTGGAGTTCAACGATGAAGCTTATTCCTAAGAAAGTGTTGGTCGGCACGCTCGCAGCTGGATTGCTTATTGGCGGCGGCCTCGCGCTTCAGCATAACCTGGTATTCGCGGACGAAACAAGCGGTACGGCCACACCTGCGCCGCAGAAAGACAAAGGGAAAGAGCGCCAAGATTTCCGCGGTTCCAAAGACTTCCATGGCCACGGCTTCCAAGACCACGGCCGCGGACCGGTCAAGGGCGGATTCGAATTCGGCAACAAAGGCGGCGCAATGGATTTCGCTGCTATCTTGGGCATTGACCCAACTGTGCTGAAAGAGGAGATCAAACAAGGCAAAACGATCGTCCAAATTGCCCAGGAGAAAGCGAATCTGACGGAAGAGGCGCTCTTGACGAAACTAACGGAAGCCGAAACGAAAAAAATTGACGTTGCGCTCAGCAGCGGGAAAATCAAGCAAGAACAAGCGGACAAAATGAAAGCAGGTCTCGCTGACCGCTTGAAGAAAGTCATCGAGATGAAGCCGCAAGTGATGAGCTTCGGCCATTCCGCGCCAGCACCTTACGGCGGCGGATTCTTCGGCAGCTCCAAGGAAATTGCAGAGATTCTAGGCGTTTCCGAAGAAGAATTGAACACGCAGCGCAAAGCCGGCAAGTCGCTTGCCGAGATTGCCCAAGAGGAGGGCATCACCGAAGATCAGCTGATCGCTAAGCTGAAGGACAATTTAACCGACGAGCTCAAAAGCTTCGTCGAACGCAAAGGCGGCGCGCCGCAAGCGAAGCCGGGCCATGAAGGCTTTAAGTTCAAAGGTAAGCCGGGCCAACCGGGTACGCCGGCCCCAGCCCCAACGGCCACGCCATCAACGTAACCGCCCCATCAGTGTAACCGCTCCATATAAAAAGGTTGCCTCTCTCGATCTGACAAGACCAAAGAGGCAACCTTTTTTTTATAACCCTCATATGAACCGTTTCCGCCATTTGAACAAAAGAACCCCCGCCAGCACGGCGCATAAACCGATCATCGCATACATTATGAACTGCTCGACCCATACGAATATGGCATGCCACTGATCTCCGAACACATACCCGATCCCGAAAAAAACGATTACCCATAGGGCTGATCCCGTAAAAGCGTATACCGCAAAAATACGGTACGGAATGCGTATAATGCCTACGAAGTAGAAAATAAACTGCCGGATCCCGGGCAGAAAGAAGCTGAACAGCAGCAGTTTGTTGCCGTATTTCTCGTAATATTTGCGCGTTTTCTCCAGATGGCTTGGCTTCAGAAACAGCAGCTTGCCGAATCGCTCGATGATCGGTGTCCCCAGCTTATATCCGATCCAATACGTGATCGTCATCCCGACGATCGATCCGACCCATGCCGCCGCCATAGCCGGCGCCCATCGGAGCACCCCTTTATAGGCCAAATACCCGGTATAGGTCATGGTCGTGTTTCCCGGCGGGATCGGGAGTGCAATGACGTCCAGCGGCAGTCCGAGCAGCAGAACCAAATACCCGTATTGTGCGAATAACTGTTCGATTAATCCCAGAAATTTCACGGTGATCGTCGCTCCTTCTAAGGGCTAGTATAGAACACGCCATAGGTAAAATGTAGCGTAGGCCTCCCAGCCTTTCCATCCCCCGGCCAGCCGGCGAATCTCCGGCAGGGTCGGTTTGGCCTCCAAGCCCAGCACATGCTTAAGCGCGTTGTGCAGGCCGACGTCCGCAATGGGGAAAGCGGCGGGATTGCGCAGGCAGCGCATGAGCACATAATTGGCCGTCCAAGGGCCGATGCCCCGGATGCTCAGCAGCTCTTGCTCCATAGCTCCATAATCGCCTCGCTCCAGCAGAGCTTCTAAGTTCAAGGTGCCTTCCGCCATCAGGCGGGCGATGCCGATCAAGTACTCGGCTTTCTTCCCCGTGAATTGAAGAGCGGTCAAAGCCTCGGGGGCCAGTCCGGCAATCCGTCCCGGCGCGGGGAACGCCCAGTATGTCCGGTCCTGCCAGGTAAGCGGCGTGCCGTATGCTTCAACAAGACGCCTTTTGAGCGTATAAGCAAAGGTTAGATTGATCTGCTGCCCGATAATGCCCCAGCTCATCGCTTCGAACAAATCGGGGATGCCGAGCAGGCGCAGCCCGTAGAAGTCCTGCGTGACCCGGCTGAGGAGCGGATCGCCGCCCGCCAGCTCGTAGAATGGCGCCAGGTCGGTCTCAAGGTCGAACCACCCCCACACATAGCGGGCTATCGCCTCATGCAGGAGCGGGCTTGAGAGGTCCTCCGGACCGGACAAGATGCGAATGTGCAGCTCCTTATTATCCGGACTGTTGACAGCGATCAGCACGAGGTTATCCCCAACGGGGAGGAGCTTGTAAATATCGGAGTTATCCACATGGAATAGACACTCATTGGTAGAACGGCTTAAGTATCCGAGATTGTGCTCGTAATTGAAAATAGCAGGTAGCGGCAAAGTAAGCGTGCTTGTCTGCTCGCACCATGGCAGTGTTCCTGGCTGATATGACGGCATCGTATATGTCTCCTATTATAGGTGATGGGGGCTTCCCTTCCGCTATTATCGCCGAAAGCGGTTTTCGTAATCTTGCTTTCTCATCTCGCAGCCCTTACAAGAGCGAATTCGTTTGGGTATACTGAGTTTGTAAACATCAAGGTGCGGAAGAGGAGCGGGAGCTATGCAAGAACGATATTGGCAAGCGATTGTATCCAATGATGCGGCTTATGACGGCACATTTTATTATGCGGTTACGACAACGGGCATCTTCTGCAGGCCTTCCTGCAAATCGCGGGTGCCGAAGCGGGAGCATGTGCGTATCTTTGGCAATCGGCAGGCCGCAGCCGCCGAGAACTTCCGTCCATGCAAAAGATGCAGGCCCGACGGCATGCGGCTGCCGGACGAAGAGTGGACGGATCTCATCGCCGGTTATATAGCCGAGTTCTATGCCGAGCCGATTACGCTCGCCGTCTTGGCGGATCATTTCTACGCCAGCATTTATCATTTGCAGAGAACGTTCAAGAGAGTGAAAGGCGTTACGCCGTTAACTTATTTGCAGCAGACGCGAGTGGACGCCGCCAAGCGGCTTCTCCTGGAAACGGAAATGCCGGTGAGTATGGTCGGCGGCCGGGTAGGGATTGGGAACGCGGCGCACTTCGCCACGTTATTTCAGAAGAAAACCGGACTCACCCCAACGGAGTATCGTCAAACGGCTGCTATTTAAACATAACCGAGGAGGTTCCCATATGCAAACGAAAGAAGCCGGACCCGCTTTGAAATCGATCTATTGGGGCAGTGTACGACTGGCGGATAGCGGGTTCGTGATGGCGGCAACGGACGAAGGACTTGTCTATCTGCAATTTCATGAGGGAGCGGCGGAGGAAGGGGCGGTGAGCGAGGAAGCTTGGCGGGATTTATCCACATGGGGACAGCGCCATTTCCCGAATTATCAATGGATCCAAGATCAGGCCATGCTAGCCCCTTACACACAGCAGTTGGAGGAGTATCTGCAGGGGATGCGCGAGACGTTCACGCTGCCGGTCGCGCTGCGCGGGACGGCCTTTCAGCAGGCGGTATGGCGGGAGCTTCACCGCATCCCGCACGGGCGGACGGCCAGTTATACGGAGATCGCCCGGCAGCTCGATAAGGCAAGCGCGGTTCGGGCCGTAGGCACAGCCATTGGCGCCAACCCGGTGCTCATCGTTGTCCCGTGCCACCGTGTCGTCGGGAAGAACGGCGCTTTGACCGGCTATCGCGGAGGTGTGGCGAATAAGGACAGGCTGCTTCGTTTGGAAAAAGGGGGCGTCTATTCTGCAGATCGAGGTTAACCGCAAGACGGCCAAAGGGCTGCTCACGAAAGCAAGCGGCTTCCTAGAGGGTTATACACATACGTTAAATCCGTACACCGGCTGCGCGTTTGCCTGTTCTTATTGTTATGTGCGGCAGATGCCGGTGGCTTTGTTTCGCAGCGAAGCATGGGGCTCGTGGGTCGATGTGAAGGAGAATGCGGCGGCCTTGCTGGCGAAGGAGCTGGCCAAGGCGAAGCGCCGGGGACCTGTGACCATCTTCATGTCCTCGGCGACGGACCCTTATCAGCCCCTGGAGTATCAAGAGCGGCTTACCCGCTCGCTCCTGGAAGCGATGATCGCGGAGCCGCCGGACTTCGTGTTCGTCCAAACCCGCAGCCCGCTGGTGAAGCGGGACGCGGATCTGCTGCAGGCGCTCGGCTGCCGGGTCCGGGTCAGCATGACGGTGGAGACGGACCGCGAGGACATCCGCCGGGCGTTCGCTCCGTCCGCGCCGCCGATCCCGGCGCGGCTGGCGGCGCTGCGCGAGCTGGCCGCACGCGGCATACCCGTGCAGGCCGCGATAGCGCCGGTGCTGCCGAGCTCGGAGCATTTCGCCGAGCGGCTGGTGGGCATCGTCGAGCGGGTGTGCATCGACGATTACTTCATGGGCGACGGCAGCGGAGGCCGCCGCACGGCGCGCATCGGCGTGCGCGCCATCTACGACGCGCTGGGGCTGCCGGACTGGTACGGTCCGGACGCGTTCAAGCGCGTGCACGAACAGCTCCTGCGGCATTTCCCGCAGGAGCGTGTGCTCGTCAGTCAGGAGGGCTTCTTGCCCGGCTGACGGATTAATCCGCTTGCGCGAGCAGGGGCGGCGCCCCTGCCTGGCTGCGCATGCGCTGTTTGAATTCTTTGGGCGAGCATTGATTATGCCGCTTGAACAGCTTGTAGAACTGGGCCATATTCAGAATGCCCACTTCGAAGCTGACATCCATCATGCTGAGGTCGCCTGTCAGAAGGAGACGCTCGGCTTTTTTGATGCGTTTGTAATTGACGTAATCCACGAAGGATATCCCCATCACTTTTTTGAAATACTTTATAAAGTAATGATAGCTCAGATTGAGCAGGGTGCAGACGTCTTCCACGGTAATTCGCTGGCTGAGATGCCGATCGATGTAGTCAAGCGCCGGCCGCAGGCGGGCGATCCCGGACTCGTCGGCATGCGCGGACAGGTTGCGGTTATCGCTGCGCAGCAGGAGCAGGAGCAGATTTTTGACCGCCGCACTGATGGCGAGCTCGTAGCCGATCTTACGTGATTGCGACTCTTCATAAATCTGATTGATCAGCTCATAAGCGGCCTGTTTCACGTCCGTATGGGTACGGAACAGCTCGTTGAACTCCTCCAGCGGATGCGTGAGCTCGGAGAAGCAGTGCAGATAGGGCATCGTACTGAGGTCAAAATGCTGCTTGAGATCGATTTGGAACACGATCTGCCGTAGAGGTCCGGCGGAATATTTGTAGGTCCGGTGCGGTTGGGACGAGCCCAGAACCATGACGTCGCCAGGCGAAAGCACCGTATGCTCATGCTTGGTTTGGATGCCGAGCAGGCCTTCCGTGACGACCAGAAACTCCACCTGCTTGTGCGAATGCCAGCTCCAGGGGCTGGGAGGCCCGAACTGCGAAGAGTCGAAGCTGAGCTCCCAGATTTTCAGGAACAGCAGCGGATTCTGATAGATGACTTCTTCATTAATAATTTCGGTGAAAGAAGTGGTTACAGGTTCCATGGATATGTAGACCTCGCTAGGTAAGGACATTTTTGAATATGTAGAACGTGCATGGAAATAAGATTTATCAACCAAAAGTATAGCATTGTTTAACCGGAAAGGACACTATTGCATAATAACTAAGCACAATCTTGTCTTTCATTCCCGGCAAGGACTGACTATACTCAGAATTAAGAATGAATACGATTTCTTGGAGGGAATAGATGATGAGTCAGAAGCTGAGAGTTACGGTTTGGAATGAGTTTCGTCATGAGAAAGAAAGTGAAATCGTACGCGCTGCCTACCCGGACGGCATTCATACTGCGATCGGCGAAGGAATCAGCGGGGATGTCGCTGTCACTTATGCAACCTTGGATGAGCCTGAGCACGGCCTGACGGAAGAGGTTTTGAATCATACGGACGTTCTGATTTGGTGGGGACATAAAGCGCATGGCGACGTGCAGGACGAAATTGTAGAGCGCGTTCAGAAGCGCGTATGGCAAGGCATGGGGCTTATCGTGCTGCATTCCGGACACTTCTCCAAAGTGTTCAAGAAGCTGATGGGCACATCCTGCGACCTCAAATGGCGTGAAGCGGACGAGAAAGAGCGCATTTGGGTCGTGGCGCCGGGCCATCCGATCGTAGAAGGCATCGGGGAGTATATTGACCTTGAAGCTGAGGAAATGTACGGCGAGCACTTCGATATCCCACAGCCGGATGAGCTGATCATGGTGTCCTGGTTCGAAGGCGGAGAAGTGTTCCGCAGCGGCTGCACGTTTAACCGCGGGAACGGGAAGATCTTCTATTTCCGCCCTGGTCATGAAACCTACCGTACGTACTATAACGAGCAAATTCGCCGCGTGATCTCCAATGCCGTTCATTGGGCTGCTCCTTCTACGCGCGAGTATCCGAAATACGGCAATCACAAACCGCTGGAAGAGATTAAAGCGAAAGTGAAAGCTTAGGTTATGAAATGAAATAAGCTGTTCCGGATGAGGTCTTAGGACCCGACGGGAACAGCTTTTTTATTTGCCTGTAAGAGGGACGCGATAGTAAATGACTAGAAAGACAACGCTTATCAAAGAAACCAGCAAGCCGGCCTTACGCCTCGTATGGAGCAGCCGGATCGTGCCGAACATGGTGAAATAGAAGGCGATTGACCAGTAGATGTTCCATCCATGCTCATAAGCAATGCGGCCAAACGCGTGCCAAATGAATTCAATGGTCGAGAACCCTGCGACCCAGATAAAGTAGTAGATCCTTTTGCTGAGCGCAGCGGCAGGATAGAAATGAAGATAGAGAAGCACGGCGCTCGGCAGCAAAATGAATGTATTTAACAGATCGGCGGTCTTATGACTCAGCAGGAAATCAGGATGAAACGCCCAGATCATATAATCATAGCACAAGAAGTTATATAGCAGATTGCAGAGCGACACAAAAAGCATCACATCATAATACTTCTGCCATTCTTTACGAGCACCTGTCGCAAGTGCCGCAGCCAAAAAGAGTAAATTAGTAATGAGTATCACGCAGAACAAGCCCCTAATAATGAGAGTAGAAAGCTATATGGTTCGTACGGTTAGTGTAACCCCCAGTTGGCAATTCTAATCGACGGCTGGCAGCTATTCTCTTAAGGCCGCGAGTGAGTGTTCAGGGGAGCCGCTCAGCTATATCGATTAACCGCCTAATCCCTTCACGGAGGCGGTTCTCATTCACGAAGGAGTAGCTCAAGCGGATACAGGACGACATCTGCTTAAGAGGATCGCAAATGACGCCGGGAATGAAAGAGACGGACTGCCGCAAGCACTCTTCCAGCAGCTCCTGTACGGGAACCTGCGGCGGGAGCTGCAGCCATAAATTGAAGCCGCCTTTGGGACTCGTCCAGTTCCACCCGGTCCGGCGCAGCTCCTCTTCGGCGATTTCTTTCCGAATCTGCAGAGCGATGCGCAGCTTCTCCAAATGCTGCTGCATGCGATCGGATTGGAAATAATGCAGGAACATCTTCTGGTTGACCAGCGGCGTACCGTTGTCAGCTAACGACTTGGCCGTGATTAGCGGCTTGAGCGCCATGGGTCTGCCCATTACGGCACAGATGCGCAGACCAGGCGCGATATATTTGCTGAAGCTCCGCAAGTAAATAACCCAGCCCTCGGTATCATAAGCGAAGAACGGCTGAGGAGGAGGCTCCTTCAGGTACATCTCGTGAATCGCATCGTCCTCAATCAGCAGGCAGCGATGCCGCTCGGCAAGCTCAACCAGCCGCTTGCGCTGCGGCGCAGGAACGGTATACCCCGTCGGATTATGAAAGGTTGGATTCATATAGAACAGCCGCGGCTTGAACTGCTTCATCAGATGCTCGACCTGATCCAGATCGTAACCGTCCCGCGTGATTTCCACGGGTAGGAGCCGGGCTCCTTGCTGCCTGAAGATATCAAGTGCTGCACTGTACGTGGGCCTCTCTACCAAGACGGGATCCATAGGCCGGAGATAGATCCTTGCAAGCAAATCGATAGCCTGCTGGCCGCCCGTTGTGATGAGCATTTCGTCTGTCGTCAGCTGCAGGCCATGTTGTTTGGCCATATAGCGGCATAGGTACTCACGAAGCTCCTCATCCCCTTGTGCGCCGGAGTAAGTGCCCATCAGTTTGGGATAAATATCGAACACCTGCTTCACATGCTCGGATAGAAACAGATTCGGGAGCAGATTAGGGTCGATCAACGCTTGCGAGAATTGGTAAGAGACAGGAACTTGCTGAATGTCCGAGAGGGCGTTATGCAGAGGGGATGAGATCGGGAGGGGGCTGCTCCCGGAGCCCGGACCGGCATGATCCGCCCATTCCGTTCCTTCCTTCGTTACGTTCGGACTTACATAGTAACCTGACTTTTCTTTCACATAAGCCCTGTTCGATTGCTTTAGCAGCTGATAAGCCCGAAATACAGTCAGCCTGTGTACCTGAAGCTCTTGGGCGAGAACCCGGACGGAAGGGAGCTTGTCATGCGCTCTCCATTCGCCCCGATCGATTCTAGCCGTTATGTGCGCGTATACTTGCTTGAAAAGCAGGTTCTTCTCAGTGGCGGATTGCGTACCAGGCCGTTTCATACGGATTCCTCCCTCCATCTATGTATCTATAACTATAATAACCTAAACCACGGTTAACTGTTCTATAGATTGGCAACTGTTCTGTTCTGTCCCTTGTATGATACTTACCAAGAGGAGGCAGGGCTATGATTATTTTGAACTATTTGCTTGTTTGTTTTATTTTCGGCACGACGTTTCTGGCGATTAAAGTGGGGGTGGATGCATCGGCGCCGCCATTTTTCTCAGCGGGCTTGAGATTTATAGTAGCCGGTTTGATATTATTTGGCTGGATGGTATGGCGGGGGAAAGCCAGGTTCGCTCACCTGTTCCGCCGGGAAATGCTGCTGACGGGAATCGGACTGACCTTCGGTACGTTCTCGACTTTGTATTGGGCGGAGCAGCACGTTGCATCCGGCATTGCTGCGGTATTATCGGCCACGGGGCCGATGATGATTCTCGTGCTGCAAACCTTCGTGCTGCGGCTGAAAGCGACGAGGCTGTCCGTATTCGGCTGTATGCTAGGCTTCGCGGGCATTGTCATTCTGCTGCTTCCGAATGTGGCGATTGCGGCTAATCTCGCTTGGGTGGCGGGATGCGCAGCGATTCTCGTCGGGGAATTGTTCTATTCTTCCGGCGCTCTCTATGCCAAGCGTGTTATTCAGCAATTCCCCGAGGCTTCGCCGATCGCCCTGAACGCTGCCCAGATGATATGGGGTGGAGGCCTGCTCCTCATCCTGTCCTTTTTCACGGAGCCGTTCGACGTCTCAGGCCTGTTGAATGCGAAGGCGGCCGGTTCTCTGCTCTATTTGACCGTCATCGGATCCATGGTCGGCCACAGCTTGTTTTATTGGCTTGTAGCCAAGACGAATCCAGTCTTTCCGGCTACATGGCTGTATGTCTCGCCGCTCATTGCTCTCGCGGTCGGGGTTGTCTTTTATGGGGAAACGATCACATGGCTGACCGCAGCGGGAGTGCTGACGGTGATCGCCGGCACCATTTGTGCCAATTTCGATAGCTTGAGGGCGCTGCTTAGAAAGAACAACCGGGGGAAGCAGGTCGCGAATGCAAGTTAACCACTGTATGATTCATACGAAACAGCCATAAATGGAATACTAAGGTATCAAGCAGATGAGTGAACTTGCAGGAAGTAAAGCTTTATGAATGGAGTTAATCGATGGGTGACGCAGCAGCCTTTTTTCGTTCATCTTTACCTATAGCTATGGCCCTGCTGTGCCTGATTTCGGCGTGGCGTTTCGGGGATTGGAGAAACTGGAGAACCTACTATCCCACTATCTTGTTCGCCGTTAGTGTGGATTTCTTCATTTCTCTGCTCCTTTATAAGCACCAACTTTGGCAGTTTCATAAAACGTCGACTATTCCCAACCATACATTGGCGGATTTCATGATCGCTTTCACGAATCTCCCCTGTATTGTGCTGGTCTATTTAACGCATTATCCTTTGAAGTCGCGGATGTGGAAACAGCTTGTTTATATAGCGGCCTGGTCAATTGCTTTTACCGGCGTCGAAGCGGTGTTCTTCTTTGCGCATTTAATGACTTATCACAACAACTGGAGCTTCGCTTGGTCCATCGTTGTCTGGGTATTCATGTTCCTCGGACTCCGGCTGCATTTCGCGAAACCGCTGTGGGCTTGGTTACTTTGCTTGGTTTGTACGGCGTTCCTGATTGTGTTTTTCCATATTCCGGTTCTGGAGATGAAATAGGCTGCCGCTTTATGGCGGTTCTTGCAGATATGTCTTGCAGAAAGATGTGCAGAAATGTATTGCCAGTTAAACTGTAACATGTTAAGATACACTTCAATAGAAGTTGAACCTTCGGGGCAGGGTGTAATTCCCTACCGGCGGTGAAGATACGTCCGTTGTATCTCAAGCCCGCGACTCCCGGCCTACAGGCTGGGACTGACTTGGTGCGATTCCAAGGCCGACGGTTATAGTCCGGATGGGAGAAGGTGAAAAGCAGCTTGTCAAAAACTTATGTTTTTGGCAGGTCTGTTTGTCGATGCCCCCGCTGAATGCCAGTGGGGGCATCGTCTCTTTTCAGAAGGTTCAATTCAAAAAAATCCTTAGGAGGTTTTTGAATTGGAGAATGCATTCGAGTTGAGAAGTAAAAGCGCGGAGGTCCTGTCTACGCGCAGTCGCGGTATCAGCGGCATCTGGTACGTCGCTCTCGGCGCTACGTTATGGGGGCTTGATCCGCTGTTCCGGATTTTGCTGTTGAAGAGCTTTACCTCTGCGCAGATCGTTTTTGTCGAGCATCTGCTGCTGGCTTTGTACGCAGTGCCGGTACTGGCGAAGTACCGCAAGACACTGGCCGGCAAGCTGACGCTTGCCGTCATCGGCGCCCTGCTCTTTATCTCATGGGGCGGTTCCGCCATCGCTACGATCCTGTTCACGGCGGCTTTCTCGCACGGTAATGCCAATGCCATTTTACTTTTGCAGAAATTACAGCCCTTATTCGCTATCCTATTAGCCCGCGTGCTGCTCAAAGAAACGTTGCCCTCCAAATTTGCTGCCTATATCCTTGTTGCGCTGTTAGGCACTTATCTGTTGACGTTCGGCTTTGCTTCGCCGCAGTTGGGCTTGCATGACCTCGGCACCGTAGCTTGCCTATTCTCCATTCTGGCGGCTGCCCTGTGGGGCGGCTCGACGGTCATGGGGAAATATCTGCTCCATCAAAAGCTGGATTTCCCTGTTGTCACTTCGCTCCGCTTCCTGCTGGCAATCCCGCTGCTGACGGTCGTCCTGCTGTCGAGCGGCAATGCGTGGCATGCTAACGGATCCGGCGGAGCCATGGCGCTGATCGCGGTGAACCTGCTGTTTCAGGCGTTTTTCCCGGGGCTGCTCTCCATGCTGCTCTACTACAAAGGGCTTTCGTCCACGAAGGCGTTCTTCGCCACATTGGCTGAGCTTGCGTTCCCTGCGGTAGGGGTTCTCATGAATTGGCTCGTGTTCGGACAGAAGCTGACGCTTGGCCAGCTCGCGGGATTTATCTTGATTTGGTTCACGCTGTGGGCGATGAGCCGCAACTCCAATAAAGCGAAGGCATAAGAGTTCCTTGCTGAGCGCATGCACAATGTTCCTTTTGTGCGAATGGGAAATAGGAGGCGCTATATGGGCAAATACGGATGCATTCTTATGCCGAGCGGAAATCCAGTATCTTATTAGCCTCGAAAAGCTGCTAGTCCGGTCATTATTGGCAAAATAGAGGATTGTATTTCCCAATGCACTCGCTGCGTGCTTGGTTTCAGACATCATAGCGCACTCTATTTCCTCATCCTACGCATACGACAAAGAAGCTATCCCTACGGTCTGATTATAGACCTTCTGGATAGCTTCTGTTATTATGCCTGCCCTAAGATACTTTCGGCATGGAGGCATCGCTGCCTTTGTCGGGCTCCTCAACCCCCCGCTCAATAAAAAAGGATACGCCGTCACGCTCGTTCGCAGCGCGAACCGTCATGCCGTGATGCTCAACAATTTGCTTCACAATGGCCAGTCCAAGGCCGAACTCACCGTCACCGCCGGAGCGAAACGGCTCGAACAGGCTGTCCGCTACAGCCTGTTCGATAGGCGGACCGTCGTTGCTGAGCCGCAGCAGCGAGAAGCCGTCCGCAGCCGCCGTGCATTCGCCAACTGGATGTGGCGTAAGCACAATCCGTATACAGCTCTTGGCATAGCGCAGCTGATTGTCGAGCATATTCTCGAGTGCGATCTTCCATTGATCGGGATCGCCGGCCAGCGTTACGGGGGAGAGTTCCGTCTGCCACTCGATTTCCGGGCGCCGGTAGCGCAGGCGCTCCATCACATCCTCCACGACCTCCTGCAGCGCAAAGGAACGGAACGGCTTCTCTCTGGCCGTTACATAATTCAGCTTGTTCAACAGCAGCAGGTCGCGAATCCGCTTCTCCAGCCGTTCGCCTTCTTTCATAATGACGCCTACGCTTTCACTCAGGCTGCCTTTGGGGAAAACACCGTCTTGAATCGACTGCGCGTAGCTGCGAATGACCATGACCGGCGTTTTGAGCTCATGCGAGGTGTGCTGCAGGAAAAATTGCTGCGCCCGGTCCTGGCGCACAAGGCGCTGCCGCATCGCCTCGATCGCTTTGGCCAGACGGCCGACTTCATCCTTGCGGTCCGTCTCGATCGGCTCATGCCAGTCGCGCTCGGCCATGCGTCCGACATGCCGCTCCATCTGCACGAGCGGGCGGGTGAAGTAGCGGGCGATGATCAAGCAGGGCAGCCATGAGAGGACGATGAGGCCGACCATCATCAGCATCAGTCTGCCGAACATCGTCATCACCAGATCGTTGCGGTAATTGCCCCAAGCATAGGACACGATGAAGCTGGGCTGGCCTTGGATCAATTCTTTGCGGATGACGTAGAACACGCTTTTGTTATCGATGCTCGTTGAATATTTGGCGACAGGCAGCTTCTGGGCGAAAGCATCCTGCTCCATGGCTTGCAGGAAAGGCTCACTGCTCCCTGCAGCCGTGCTCAAAGTATCTTGAGCACCCGGGGTTCCGATAATCGTAAAATGCCGAATGGCCGGAGCGCTTAATGTCGCCGTAAAGGGTGAAATGACGCGGGCGGCGATTGAGGGAGAATCCAATGCGGCTGCGGGAGCGGGTGCTTCTCCAGATGCGGCCGCTTCGGACATCGGTTGAGGCACGGGCTCAATCTGAGAAGACTCGGTCGCCGTGCTTGCTCCTATGTGGATGCGTCCTCCTTTGATAATCGGAACCGCCTGTACGGCTTCCGTATTCTCCGCCTTAGCGGAGGGTACAACAGGCTTCATATCCGTTACAAGGGAATTTCCTACCTTTGTCATAAGGGTGATGGTGGGGGATGGTGCAGTCAAAGCGGCTGCTTCCATATGGAGCCCGCTCTGCGTATCCAACAAAATATCGTAAAGCTGTTCCGTGAAAAAGTCCTTTAACGTCCAAGGGAGCAGGACGGCCAGCATCGTGAAGATCAACAGCGTCAAGGAGGCAAAAGCGCTCCATAGCTTCATGACCAGCGGCCATTGTCCGAAACGCAGCGTCATAATTTCACCATCCTATACCCGTATCCGTATACAGTTTCCAGACGAAGTTCCGGCAGCTTGCGGCGAAGTCTCCGCACCAAATCGTCCACGACGCGGTCTGTTCCGAAATAGTCGATGCCCCATACGGCTCTAAGCACCTGTTCGCGTTCCAACACCTGCCCGTGATGGCCGGTCAAGTACAGCAGCAGCTCGAACTCCTTGGAGGTGAGCTCGAATTTGCTTCCGTCCTCCCCGGTCACAATGCGCGCCTGCTCATCGATCAGATAGGGGGGCACGTTCAGCTTCGTACGGCGCTCCAGGGAAGCCGGCGCCATGCCGGCGGGATGCCCGGCATACACGCGTTCCAGCAGCTTGCGCGTGCGAATCACAAGCTCCCGGGGCAAGAAGGGCTTGGCTAAGTAATCGTCGCTCCCCATCTCCAGGCCGATAATCCGGTCAATATCGGCATCCCGGGCCGAGATGAAGATGACGGGCTGCGCAGGCTGGTCCGCTTTAATCTCACGCATCAGCTGGTACCCGTCTACGCCGGGAAGCATAATATCGAGGACCCACAAGTCCGGCCGCTCGGTAATGGCGGATCTTGCCGACGTTCCGTCAGCGAACGAACGCACTTGCCACCCCTCTTTCTCCAAATAGGCGCCTAGGACGCCTCTCAAATGTTCTTCGTCTTCGACTAAATAAATGCGGTACATGGGCCGCATTCCTCCTTCGCGATCTGTAAATGGGGAAAGGTGGAGCCGCATGCCTTCATAGGCCAATGCGGTCCACCGGTTTATTGTTACTCTTCTGCTTTGGTCGCTTGATCTTTCAACTTTTTGGCCAGGCTGCGGATATTGTCCGTCTCTTTCTTGTAATCCTCCAGCAGTTGGGGCAGAAGGCTTTGGATTGCGGCTGCGTCATCCGCTTCGACGGCTTCGGTCAGCTTCTGCTGCCGAACGAACGATTCAGGAAGAGGTACAGGCTCGAATTGCATTGACTCCATTATATCACCGGATACGGGAGCTCCCTCAAGAGGGATTGCTTGGATAAGCTTGGTGCTTTCCCCGCTGCCGTCCTTCGAGATGATGATTTTCTTGACTCGAGGCGCGGAAGAAGGTGCTTCGCCATCCGGAACGGCAGCAGGTGCAGCTTTCAGCGTGAATGTTTTCGTTTCCGCCGGATTCATCGGGGCGGCAACAGCTTCGCCTGCTTTCGTCGATGGGATTAGGCCGCCGATTGTAAGCGTAGGTTTCAGCAATTCACTCTCCGCTTGCTTGCGGTCCTCGAGCGCTTGCTTCCATGCATCCAAGCTGTCGGGCGCATAAGCGCCGGCGAGCAGCTTCAGGTAGTTGCGCTCATGAGCCGGCTGAAACAGCAAGCCGGAGCCGATATGTGCTGCGGCAACGCTCTTCACCAGAACCGGCTTCCCCTCGGTGATGGCTGCGGCAGGTGCGGCAGGTGCGGCAGTCGGTTTCGTTTCTGAAGCGGATTCATCGGCAGCCGATGCGCTGACGGCTCCGAATGCTGTGGTTAACATGAAAGCTAATAGAGTAGCTTGGCTTACGCGGCGTTTCAATTGTGTTCTCACGATGGAAAACTCCTTTCGAATTGAAGGTATGTAGGTGAGTGTCTCTCCCTTACATCCTTACTGTACCGAAACATTATGGACATCCTATCGCAACATTGTGGGAAATTATGTGTAAGAATAGCGAGATTGCAGTAAACTGAATGCAGAACGACCAACATAGGGGGAAATGCGATGAAAGAGGTACAGCTAGGCTCGGAGCAAAGCTTCACCAAACTGCCGGCGGAAGTCGTGCATGACAAAAATTTGTTTTGGTTGATCCAAACGGAGGACGGACAAGCATACAAGCTTCTATCGAGCCGGTGTCCGCATGCCGGTGCGATCGTTGAAGCGGAGAAGGGTGAGTTCGTGTGCCCCATGCACGGATGGACATTCGATCTTCATTCCGGGGCGTGTCTGAATGTGCCGACCAAAAGCTTGCTGTCGTACGACGTTGTGGTCAAAGAAGGCCAACTGATCGCGTATATGTAAAAAAGAAAGGGCCTGCCTTGTCCGCGTGCGGATGGCGGGTTCTTTTCGTTTATTGCTCCCAGACCCACATGAGCAGCCGGTTCAAGACATAAACGGCTCCGAGAAGCACAGCCAGCGAGTGTTTGCCGGTTGCGTAAAGCGCAAGGACCGCGACGGTGAACAGCGCGGCTTCCAGGGCCAGCAGGAACGGCAGCGCTATGGCAACGGAAGCTTTGGGGGAAAGGAACATGCCCCAGATGAAGGCAGTTAGCAGCGGAGTGCCGATGCCTAGAACGATTTTGAGCAGAAGTCCCCTGTCCGTATGAAAGCCCCAATAAGAAAGGGAAGCGAGCAAGCATAACTCCAGCAGAAAGCGCAAACCCAGGTTTGCGGCTTGTAAAATGGTTATCATGATCGTCGTACTCCTTTACTGCGAACTAACTACATTAGAATAATAACTAATGATATTAGTTTTGGCAAGAGGATAAAAAAAGAGACCCACAGCAACGGGCCGCGGGTCTAAGTCTATATATTTTAAAGGGGGGTCGACTTTTATTATAGGACGCGTTCATTAAAAACAGATGAAAATCACATTTCATTTTCATTACAAATTGGCTAATGGTAAAATAAAGGGATGAATGAAGACCGGAGGTACGCCTTTGAAGCATTATTCGATGCGTTCGCATTTAACCTTAACGTTCGCCATTATGGCGATGATCCCGATCTTAATCCTGGGTACCTTCCAGGTTTCGCAAATTATGCAAATCACGCAAGAGTCCAACCGGAATCAGCAGGTCACGACGTACCGGCTTGGGGATGCCGTGCAGGATTACATGTACTACCACCGCAACGCCGTGGAAACGCTGGCCGCTACGATTTCAGCCTCGGACGCTCCGTTCCGCACGCGGGAAAGCTTGACGCTTAAGCTACAGTCCTTGCAGCAAAACTTGGCGGGCTTCGCAGGCATCTATGTGGTGGATGCAGGCGGCTTCGTCAAAGCGACGCAAACGCTGGCGGATAACGGTTTGATCGGCATGGATGTGGGGGACCGGGATTATGCCAAGCGGGTGCAGTCCGCGCAAAACACGGTCATTTCCTCGCTGTTTCGCGGGCCCGAGGGGCTGAACCGCCCTGCCGTCGCGATTGCGGTGCCGGTCTACAAGGGGAGCAGGCAGCTCGACGGCTTCGTCCTCGCCGTGCTGGATCTGGCGCCGATCAAGGAGCTTGTGACGAAGTACGATTACGGTCAAGCGGCTTATCCGGTCGTGCTGGATCATGCGGGGAAGCCGATCTATCATCCGGATGCGCAGCTGACCGAGACGTTGGCCGATTTATCCGGGGAGCCGGCAGCCCAAGACGCGCGGCAGCAGCAGAAAGGCGAAGGCACGTATCAGCTGCATACATCCGCCCAGAAAGAGCTGATTACGTACAAAGTCATTCCGGAAATCGATTGGACCGTCTGGGTCAGCAGGTCCAAAGCGGCTGCGAATGCCGCCTTCACCGAATCGCTCAGCATTACCGTGCTGCTGCTAGTCCTTACGCTCATTGTGACGGTCTTGCTGGGCAGTTTGCTGGCCAAACGATTGAACGGCACGATTCATGCCTTAGTCGGCTACACGCAGCGGCTTGCAGGCGGAACCTTCGTAGAGCCGGACAGCCAGGTCGTTCCCAAGGGAGCGCCGTTGGAGCTGCAAATGCTGGCTGATCATTTCTTGCGGATGGCCGGGCAGATCAAGGATAATCAGACGGCGCTGCTCCAGCTTAACAGCGAGCTGGAAGGGCGAGTTGAGGAGAGAACGCAGCGGCTGCAGGACGAGCACGCCACACTGAATGCGGTGCTCGAGAGCATGTCCGACGCGATTGTGCTGATCGATATGGAGCATCAGGTCGTGTACGCCAACCATCGTATGGCCGAGCTGTTCGCAATCCCGATGGGGGAACTGGCTGTGATGAGGGAGGCGGCGCTTTTTGACCGCATTGCGCAGCTGCTTCCGCAGCGTCAGGACGAGCTGAACAAGCTGAAGACGGGGGCGAGCGTGCAAGGAGCCTTCACCGTACAGAGCGGCCAAGGCAAGGAACGGTTCATCATGGTTTCGGCGTTTCAGGTAGCTAGAGACGGACGTGTCTTTGGCCGGGGTTACGTGTGGCGCGATATGACCAAGGAGCATGAAATCGACGCGTTGAAAAATGATTTGATCTCCCTGGCGTCCCATGAATTCAAAACGCCGATCACGAGCATACGAGGCAGCGTCGAAACACTTCTGCGCGTCGATGCGCAGTGGGAGGAGAGTTTTAAGGAGGAGCTGCTTGAGGGCATCCACGAGGATATCGGACGCATCCAGGATCTGATTGATGATTGGCTCGACATATCCAAAATTGAATCCGGTGCGATGCGGATCACCCCGCAGCCGCTGCGTGTGCAGGCTGTGATCGAAGGGGCGATGCGCAGGCTTCCGCAGCAGGCTAGCGATGCGCATACGCAGTTCGAAGTGAGGGTGCCCGGGGATATGCCGCTCATCTATGGAGATAAATTGAGATTGGAGCAAGTGCTCGTGAACTTGTTCACGAATGCCGTCCGTTATAACGAGGGGCACCCGGTGATCCGGGTTTCTGCGCATGCGGACGAGCGGTATGTGCGGGTGGATGTGGAGGACAATGGCATCGGCATTGCCGAGGAGCATCTCGATAAGCTGTTCGACCGGTTCTACCGTGTCGATGTATCGTCCAGCCGGCAAACCGGCGGTACGGGACTGGGGCTGGCAATCTGCCAAGGCATCATGCAGGCGCATGGCGGAGGGATTCACGTAAAGAGCAAGCTCGGCGAGGGGAGCACATTCACGCTGACGATACCGAGATTTGCAGGGGAAAGGGATGAAGAGCGGAAATGAACAAGAAAAAAATCATGATCGTCGATGACGAGCCCAAAATCGTACGCTTCGTCGCTGCGAATCTCAAATCGTTGGATTTCGAAACGATGACGTGCCAGAGCGGAGCGGAGGCGCTGGAGAAGGTGGAGGCTTTCGACCCCGATTTGATTTTGCTTGATTTGATGATGCCCGGGATGGACGGTTTCGAAGTATTGAAGCGGCTCCGCTCCTATTCCGGCGTACCGGTCATCATGCTGACCGCGCGCAGTAACGGTGCCGACAAAGTGCAGGGGCTCAACCTCGGGGCGGATGACTATTTGACGAAGCCGTTCTCCCTGGACGAGCTGTTCGCCCGCGTGAACGCTGTGCTTCGCCGCATGGATGGGCGCATGGCACCCCCTGCCGCAGCCAGCGAGATCACGCTCGGGGCTGTGACCGTGAACCTTGCCCAGCGGCGCATATGGCTTGGCGAGACGGAAGTGAAGCTGACGGAGACCGAGTACAACTTGTTCGCGCTGCTGCTGCAGCATGCCGGGAAAGTCATGACGCACGAGCAGCTGCTCAGCGAGGTGTGGGGCAGCGAGTACCGCGACGAAGTCGAGTATCTGCGGGTCACGATCGCCCGGATCCGCCAGAAAATCAAGAGCGCTGCCGAGGGCCAGGAACTCGCGGCAGCTGAGCTTATCGTGACGTACCCGGGGGTAGGGTACATGGCGAAGCATGCTTGAGGGCGGTGCGGGAGTGGGGGTATGAGCAGCAGCGCAAGAGTAAAGTGGAACAGAAGTAAGAGTAGTAGCAGGACAGAAGTGGGAGAAGTAACAGGAGTAAAAACGGGGAGCGGGAGTAGAGGTAAGAGCAGCAGGGGCAGTAGTAGTAGTAGGAATAAAGTGGAACGGAAGTAAGAGTAGCAGGTACAGTAGTGGAAGTAGTAACAGGAGCGGGAGCAGGACGGAAGCGGGAGTAGAGGTAGGAGCAGGGGCAGTAGTAGTAGCAGCAGGAATAAAGTGGAACGGAAGTAAGAGTAGCAGGTACAGTAGTGGAAGTAGCAACAGGAGCGGGAGCAGCAGTAAGCATCTGCGGTCCCTGCTCTGGTCTGTGACTGGCGAGCAATAGATTACGGAGGATTGTGCAAAAATGCTAGTGGTACATACTCGCACGGTCGTTAGACAAGGCACTGCGCTTGGCTAACGGACAGAGAGGCCCTTATTCGGTGAATAGGGGCCTCTTGAATATTGTAACGGACACCAGCACCGTTATTTGGCTTATCAGGGGCAGAATTCGCCCCATATGAGCCAAATAAGGTATCTGGTGTCCGTTAGCCGCGAAACGTGGCGCTTTTCGCGCGAATAGCGGCAGCTGTGTCCGTTAGATTGGGACGCGCTCCCCGTTGTCCGTTTCGGGAGACGATGATATCCCAAGTTAGGTGACGTTCGCCGCGGATACGCATGACTAACGGACACCAGCGCCGTTATTCGGCTGCGCCCAATCCGCGAGACAAAGCTGGCTTACCCTTCCGGAAGCAGCTGCACATCCAGCGGATAATCCGGCACCTCGAATTCGCGGACCTCGCCCGTCGACAAGTCAACGACGCTCATCCCGTTCCAGCCCGTATCGGCGTAAGTTACACCGCCTGTCAAATAGGCGAACCGGCCGTCCTTGCTGACAGCGGCCATCTGGTGCATGCGGGCAAGCGGGATGATCCGCTCCGCATACGTATCCGCATCGACCACAGTCAAGTTAGGCTTGCCGGTAGCGCTGCCGGCCGCGCCAATGCCGACGATGAACAGCCTCTTGCCGTCAGATGTCATCGCGACGCCTTCCTGATGCGTATTCCCAGTCAACGGCTTCACATCATAGCTGCCGCGGGCAGGGTCAAGGACGACGAGTCCGCGGCCTTGGTAAGGCAGGAGCAGACGGCCGTCCGCGCGAACGGCTGCATAATGCGGCTTCTCGAAGCCGCCTTTGCCATAAGGAGCCGCCTCGAACGTGCGGGTTTGAAGCTTGACTGGATCGACAGCCGTCACGGAGTAGGAGTCATGGTCGATGCTGTAAACTTCCCGGCCGTCCGGGCTCGTCACGACATCGAACGGGCGGATGCCGACGGAGACAGATCCGGTCATGGCGAGCTTCTCCGTATCCAAGATTTCGAGCTGGCTTGCCCTGCCGCGGCCGCCGGTCAAATAAACGCCGACATAAACGAATTTGCCGTCCGGGCTTGAGGCGATCCCCATGCCTCCGGGGCGGTACTCGCCGTACTGCGGCTTGCCGATTGCATCAGCTCCCAGATAAGGCACGAGAGCCAGCCGCTTGCGCTCCCGGGTGTCCACAACAGCAACGCCTTCCGCCGTTGAAACGTAAGCGCGATGATCAGTTCCCACCGCAATAGCGAAGGGCGCCGCCCCGACGGTCAGCTTCTCGAAGCCCCCTGTGGCAGGATCGAGAAAAGAGATGTAATCGCTCTTGGAATGCGTGACAAGCAGCGTCGTTTCAGGGGAAGGCTTCGCAACTCCCAGACCGGGCGTAGCGGCTGGCGCCGCGCTTGTGCCGGGAACGGCAGAGCCGGCCACAGGTGAGGAACCGGCGGCCGCCGGTGGTGACACCGTTTGGGACGTACTGCATCCAACCAGCGCCAGGAACAAGGTTAGCGGGCTGACAATCGCCAAAAACGTTTTATTTCGAATCAGCATCATCATAACACCTCGATTTCGTAGTAAAAATAGGGAAACACAAGGAGCACCCTATTGAAGGTACTCCTTGTGCCTAAGCTTTATTTAGCGGCAATCAGGTTGACGCTTGTTGCTGTGGCCCACTTGCCCACCGGAGCGACGGTGTAGGTCATGCCCGGCACCAACTCGCTGTTATTCAGCAAAGCGAATGTACCGGTAGCGCCTTTGCGCGTAGTCAGCGTATATTCGGCCGTCAGCACGGAACCGTCAGTTCCAGTTAGCGTTACACGGCGTGAAACGAAGATTTCATCCTGCGGATCTTGCGAGAGCGTTACGCTAATCGTCTTCGCATCCACAGCAGAGGCGGATTGAATCGTCAGTGGAGCGATGTCTTTGGCGGTGAAGGTCGCATGCTTCAAAGTCGCCCAATCGGCGGAAACCGTGTACGTAACGCCCGGTTTGAACGTTGCCCCGTCAGGCAGCAGGAACTTAGGCGCTTGACGGCCGTCCGTTGCTTGTGTGAAAGGTAAATATTTGGCGGTCATCGGTGTACCGCCTTCCGGTGTAATTTGCACCTCGCGGTTACGCATGGAAGAAAGAATTTGGTACGTCACGCCATTGTACGTATTGCTTTCATCCACGATGAAGGAGCCCGGACGACCTTTGCTGTAAGCCGCAATGACATAGCCGTAGTCAGCCACGCCATCCGCGAGATGGGATTCAACCTCGAACGAATCGTTGGACACCTGCTGTGTGGAGTCCAAGACAATTCTCTCCGTGCTCGCAGTGAATGTGCCCGCAGGCTGGCCTTTATATGTTAACGTGTAAGTCGTACCCGCTTTCTGTGTAGGCACAGGAACGATGTATGTCGAAGTGGCGCCTGTTTTCAAACGAGGAACGTTATTGATGGCCAGACCGTTGTCAAAAACGAAGTTTTTGGACGCTTGATCAAGCTCCAAATCGGCTGCCGGAAGGGGTGCGGAGAAGGTAACCTGCAGGGTAATGGCATTCAATGCCTCCAGTTTGGTTACATGAATAGAAGCTAATTGCTGCGCCTCAAATACAAACAGTGCGGCCTCCCCGCGGGTGATCGGGCTGCTTGTCAAAGCAGCAAAGCTTGGCAATTGCCGTATAGCGGCTGCGTCAACCTTCAGCACTTTGGCTACGATGTTCGCGAGCTGCTCGCCCGATACGGTGCTGCGGCCTTGGAATTGTCCGTTAGCCCCTTCAATAGCTCCGGCTGCTTCGAGAGCGGCAGCGTAAGAATAGAACCAGTCTCCCGACGCAACGTCTGCGAATTTGGATACAGCTCCAGAGTCTACGTTCACATGCAAGGCCAAGGTGACCATTTTGGCAATTTCGGCGCGAGTAACGGCCTGTTCAGGGTGGAAGCTGTGATCTTCATAACCGGACAGCACGTTCTGCTGAGCTAGCTGTTCAATCGCCGTTTGTACCTTGGCGGAGCTTGCGGAGTCGGAGAACGGGCTGGCGGCCAGCGCGTTGAATGGCAATATCGCGGACAAACCGATGGTTGCTGTGATTGTTAGTGCGGCTAGTTTTTTGTTCGTTGTCATCTATAACACTCCTGTTCGATAGAATGTAGTTGCTCTTGGGAAGAGCGTGAAGTTACGGTGCTGTTGTCTACATGAACTAGCTTACAGGCTGGGGCATTACAATCGAATAAAAAATAGGGCCCGCACATTACAAAATCGTAAAAATTCGCAAATGGTATAAAAAAAGCCTTACCGCCCGCGAAGAATGGGCAGTAAGGCCTTAAGTTACACGCTTAAGTCGGTATTGCGTACAACGCTATGCGATGAGGAGCCGGTAAGCCGGGCCGGCGGAAAAACTTGCCGAACCGGAGCGATAATGAGTGCAGCGACGACAGCTTTGATCGCATCGCCCAATAAGAACGGATAGCAGGCTGCGGCCATAGCTTTGTCGAACGTAAAGCTTGGCACTTTGTACATTAACCAAGGCACGCCGGCCAGGTAGAGAACAAGTGATCCGAAAATTTCAAGCACGAGGAACGCAGCTACATAGCCCATGAAGCCCTGTACACGAATACGCGGCAAAATGATCCCGATGAGCATAGCGGATATCGGCCAAATCATAATGAACCCGCCCGTAGGTCCGAGGACGACGCCTAACCCGCCATTCCCATGAAGCATCGGGAAGCCGATAGCGGTCAAGATGACGACAAGGGCCATACTAAGAAAGCCATAGCGGGCTCCCAGCAAGCCTCCTGCGAGCATAACCGCCAGAGTTTGCAGGGTAATGGGCACAGGTGTGAAAGGTAAAGAAATCTGCGCAAAGCTGAATAGAACAAGAATAGCTGCAAATAGGGCACTGAAAACAACGCCGCGCAAGGTGAGTTTCATATTGTTCATCGCTCCTGTTTCTGATATTGTTATTATTGTTAACTAATATACCGGAATATTGGTTGACATATAATTTTATTCAGATCATAGCACAACTTTTTGGAAAGTGGAAGGAACATTTTACATATGGCAATGAAGGAAGAACGTGAAGTCGTGGCTTCGCTGCATCAGGCTGCCGTCGTCTATCGAACGGAATCGGGAGGCGGCAGACGGGTATGGTCGAATGTCGATTTGAATATTTATAAAGGCGAATGGTTGATGGTTATCGGGCCTAACGGCAGCGGCAAAAGCACATTGGCCAGCGTACTGCTGGGCTTGAGTCCGCTCTCAAGCGGAGAGCTGCTGCGTAATGAAGCGAGGCATATCCGAGGCGTACTCCAGCTGCCTGACGCGCAGTTCGTCGGCGATACGATCATGGAGGAGCTGGACTACCTGCCGGCAGCGCAGGAGATGTCCGAGGAGGAGCGCCATGCGTGGTACCGGGAGAGCTTGTCAGCCGTCGGCTTATCGCTTTCGCTTGAGCGACAGCTTGCCACACTGTCGGGCGGACAGAAGCAGCTCGTGAACCTGGCCGCGGCGCTGGCCGTGCAGCCGGAAATTTTGGTACTGGATGAACCGACGGCGATGCTCGACCCGGCCTCAAGGAAAGAAGTGCGCCAAGCTGTTCGCGAGGCGCATAAGCGAGAGACGACGATCGTTTGGATCACGCACCGGCTGGAGGAAGCGGCCGATGCTACGCGCATCGTCGGATTCAGCGACGGGAAGATTACGTTCGACGGGGAGCCGCGGGCGTTCTTTTACGGGGAGAATGCGGGCGATTTGCCGGTTCTAACGCCATGTATGGAAATGGGGTTCGATTCGCCCTATGTCGTCAAGACAGCGATCGGCCTGCTGCAGAAAGGCTGCAGGCTGCGGCGGCTGCCCTTGGGTATGGAAGAACTGGCTGAGGCGGTGATGGACGCATGCCCTTAACCTTACATCATGTTCAGGTTAGTGCGCCCGACAATGCCGATCATCCGCTGTTGAAGGATATCAGCCTGGATCTTCCCGACGGTTCGGTCACCGTTCTGATCGGGCGGACCGGGTCGGGTAAATCCACTTTGCTGCAGATTATGGGAGGCATTCTCGAACCTGCTGCCGGGACCGCCCTGCTGGATGGACAGCCGCTCTGGCACAAGAGGAAGGTTGACCAAGCGCATTTGCTGCGCCTAGGGCTCATTTTCCAATTCCCGGAGCAGCAATTGTTTGCGAGCAGTATCCGTCAGGAGTTTGCCTACTCCTTGCGGCCCTATCGGCTGTCGGCTGCCGAGCGCGAGCGGCGCATGCGATCCGCCAGTGCCGATCTCGATCCCCGCGGCGTCTTCGCCCTAGAGCGGTCGCCCTTCAGCCTGAGCGGCGGCGAGCAGCGCCGGTTGGCACTTGCTACGACCTTCGCCACAGAGCCGGATTGGCTCCTTATGGACGAGCCAACCGCCGGCCTCGAGGCGGCGGCCGTCCGCGAATTGGTGCGCCTGATTCGCGGGAGACCGCGTGGCGGCTTCGTCATCGCCACGCATGATCTGGACACGTTCCTGCCGCTGGCTGACCGTGTCCTTGTCCTGGACCGCGGCGAGCTTGTCTTCGACGGCTCGCCGGAAGCGCTGTGCCGCGTGCCGGAGCTGCTGGCGCGCGCGGGTGTCGGCCTCCCGAGCTGTGTGGAGGCCGCTCAGGCGTTGGCGCGATACGGCATCGCCATCGCGCCGGACTTGCTGGCGCCGGCACAGGCCGTGCCGGCGATTGCGCGTGCGCTGCGCGAACGCGGCAGCGCCATGGCGGCCCCGGCGCCGCAGGCGGCAGCGCCGGAGCGCGCGCCGCGCGAGGAGCCTGCGCCGGCGCAGGCAGCCTGGCTGGCGCGGGATCCCCGCGCCAAGTGGCTGCTCTATCTGCTGCTCGTCATCGGGACGATGCAGCAGACGGGGTGGAGCGGCCTTGGGGCAGCGGGGCTGCTCCTGGGCCTCTCGTTTGCCGGACTGCCGCGCCCCGCGGTCCGCGGCAGCTGGAAGGTGGCCGTGCCGTTCTTGATCTTCATGTTCATTTCGATCGTGCTCGCCGGCCTGGAGTGGAGAGCCGCGTCCGGCGGTTATCCGCTGGGCTTCTCGCTTGCGAGCGGCTGGGGCGCGGCGTTCACACTCACCCGGCTGTTCCTTGTCCTAATGGCCGGCTATTGGTTGGCCGTGTCCACCCCGTATGGACAGCTCGTACAGGGGCTGAACTGGGCCTTGGCTTTTCTCCGCAGGCTGAAGCTGCCTGTGGAGTCGTTCGCCTTGGCTGTCTCGCTCATATTCCGCTTCATTCCGCTGATTATGCGGGAATGGCAGCGCTTCTCGGCGGTCGTCCGGGCCAGGGGCAAGGCAGCGATCCGCCCGGGAACCGTACGGATGCGGGATGTTCCTGCCTTGGTCGTTCCGCTGCTGCTGGCCATGTTCCACAAAGCGGAGCAGATGACCGTAGCGATGGAAATGAAACGAATCGACGGCAAGCGGCAGCTGCAGCGAAAAAGCACCCTGCGCTGGCAAAACAGGGATACGCTGCTGGTCGCGGCGAGCGCTTTGGGGTTTGCGCTGCTGCAGATGACGCGGTCATGGCTATGAGGAGCGGCTCACGGAGTGGGCTGCTTTTTTCTCGGTCTGGCGTGGCGGCGGACTGGCTGTTCGCTGCTCACACTGCACTTACACTTACTTAGCAAAAGTGCAGGACGCCTGTCATCTTGAGGCCGACCGTTCGCGTATACTATACTTTGACTAAGACATATCGACGATCGGCGGTGAGTAGGGATGGATACGGCTTACACCATCTATGAGCAGCAAATGCTGCGGCAAGTGAAGCGCTGGGAAATGAGGCAGCAGAAAGCGCCCAATTTGCTCGAAAAAGCATCCAAATCCGTTTCGACGAATATTAACAAGCTGATTCCCGAGAAAGTGCACAAAACAATAACTGCAACGGTCAAAGGCATGTTCCAGACGACCTTGTTCGGCATGAATTATATCCCTCAGAATGATCCGCTAACGGGAGCAACCTTGGCCGAGTGCGATGCCCGGGCAGAGGAGCTGCTGTCGCTGTACAAAAAAATCGCCGCCGCGGAGGGGGCGGGAACGGGGGCTGGAGGTATTTTGCTGGGCTTGGCCGATTTCCCGATTCTGATAGGCATTAAGCTCAAATTTTTGTTTGAGCTGGCGCATGCTTATGGCTATTCAACCAAGGACTACAGAGAGCGGTTGTTTATTCTGTATGTGTTTCAGCTAGCCTTCTCCAGTCCGCCGAAGAAGCCCGATCTGCTGGAGACGATCCGGAACTGGCATACGGTTGCCGGCTCTTTGCCCCCTGCTGAAGATTATACGAATCAAGTGGATTGGCTGCAGCTCCAGCAAGAGTACCGCGATACGATCGATTTCCGCAAAATGCTTCAGCTTGTCCCCGGCATAGGCGCCGTCGTAGGAGCTTGGGCGAATTTCGGCCTGCTGGAGGAGCTGGGCGTGGCGGGCATGAACAGCTATCGCCTGCGCCGGCTGCAGGATAAAGCAAGAGCCGGCGGGGGACCCGAGCCCAGCCGTTGATTGCCTGTCCAACAGCCGCCATTCTCGCCAAATCTAACGGACTACAGAGCTCTTGGTCTCCATTTGCCAGCTAGCAGCTGCTCTGTCCGTTAGCCGGCTAAGGTTGAAGAGAGCTGCCGCACATGTCCGTTTCTCCGCGGATGTTTCTTTTTATGCTGCTGGGTAAAGTTATGGTGATTTTTCGTACGCAAAGCCATATACTTTAAGTAGAGCCAAACCAGCCGCGTAACACGAACATGAATGTGATTTTTTTCACAAATAACTTGCCGCACTCACCCTAACTCGTCCCATACCATCCAATTCAATTTTCTCCAATGAACGAGAATTCCTAACCCAACGCGCATCCAACACAGGTCGGCAGGTTTGGTCCATCGTTTCATCAGCCTATCTATTCATAGAGCAAAGAAGAGTTAATCGGAGGAGTGAATGGTATGAACAAGAAACCGAAGGTCGTGATCCTGGGGGCAGGCTACGGCGGACTAGTGACGGCGATCCGACTGCAGAAGCAGATCAAGGCGGACGAAGCTGACGTTACCCTGGTGAACAAGCACGATTATCATTACATGACGACCCATCTGCATATGCCGGCTGCCGGGACCGATCATCACGAGAATGCGCGTGTGGCGATCAAGGATTTGATCGATGAACGGAAAATTCAGTTCGTGAAAGGGACGGTTCAAGAGATTAAGCTGGAGGAGAAGGAAATTGTTCTCCCCGACCATGTCCTGTCTTACGACTATCTGGTGATAGGTTTGGGAAGTGAGACGGAAACCTTCGGGATTCCGGGGCTGCGCGAGCACGCCATGTCGATTAACAGCATTAACAGCGTGCGATTCATTCGCCAGCATATTCAATACATGTTTGCGAAGTACAAACTGGACTCCAAGCATAAGGAATATTTGACCTTCGTTGTGGGGGGGGCCGGTTTCACGGGGACGGAATTCGTCGGAGAGTTGGCCGACCGCATTCCCGTGCTTTGCCAGACGTTCGATGTCGATCCTTCGCTTGTGAGAATCATGAATGTGGAAGCTTCGCCTACCGCGCTGCCGCCGGGACTTCCGAACGATCTGGTGGAATACGGCATGGAAGTCATGCGGCGCAAAGGGGTTCAGTATAGATTGTCAACGGCGATCAAAGCATGCGAACCGGACGGCGTCCTGCTCGGAGACGGCGAATTCATCCGTGCCGGAACAGTAATCTGGTCGGGTGGGGTCCGTGGAAACTCCTTGCTCCAGGCGGCTGGTTTTCACGTGCAGCGCGGCCGGGTGAAGGTAGACGACTATTTGCGCTCCATTCAGTATCCGGAGGTGTTCATTACGGGAGACTGCTCGATTGTGATGAGTCCGGAAGGGACGCCCTACCCGGCGAACGCCCAAATCGCGGTCCAACAAGGCTGCAACACGGCCAAAAATATAATCAACAGCTTGCGTGGAAAGCCCTTGCGTCATTTTGCTTATGATTACAAAGGAACTGTCGCTTCATTGGGCCGCGGCGATGCGGTCGGGATTCTGAAGGTGAAGAAAGTGAAGGGCAAATTCGCCGCGTTCCTCAAAAAGTTGATCGATGCCCGCTATCTGTTCCTGATTGGCGGACTCCCGCTTGTGTGGAAGAAAATGATATTCAAGCAAAAACAAGCGACGCGTAAGCATCATGTTAGAAATTAATTAGGTCCTTAAACCTAAAAATATACGTACGCCGACGATACGCCTGAAAATCAAAGAAAATGAAAGATAAGATTAATTGTAAGCGAATTATCAAATGAATGAGAGGATGGAGTCGACCTTTTTAGGTTTATTCCATCCTTTACTATGTCTCGATAAGAGAGTAGTATCAACAACGTACAATATACAGTTGAATATTTCGCTTAATTCTCTAACCGGAGAAGCGGGGGAACCACAGGTTTCAACGGGGTGAATAAGGTGCGCGTCATCTGGCATGGCGTAACTTTTAGGGCAGTTTTCTCGCAGCCCGAACCCGGCAGCTAACCTCGTAAGCGATCGTGAGAAAGGAGAACATGTGATCCCAAACACAAGGTCTATCCTTGTGTTTTTTTGCGTCCAAAAACAGACATTGAAGTTGAAATCAGGTTATTTGGGGGAATTTCGCAGCATGACAAGTGATTCATTGAAGAAGATTATGTTCGGTAAACCGCTGAAGTCCGATGAGCTGGAATCCGAAAAAATGCAGGTGTGGAAGGCGCTGCCGATCCTCTCGTCCGATGCCCTGTCGTCCGTGGCCTACGGTACGGAGCAAATTTTGCTCGAGCTGGCGACGGTCGGGGTCGCAGCATTTGCCTTCTCCCTGCCGATCGCGATCTCGATTATCGCCTTAATTATGCTGCTTGTACTCAGCTATCGCCAAGTGATTGAAGCCTACCCGATGGGTGGCGGGGCTTACATGGTGGCGAAGGAGAATCTGGGCATGATGTGGGGCAGGCTCACAGGCGTTTCCTTGCTGATCGATTATACGTTGACGGTTGCCGTTTCGATCTCGGCAGGCGTGCAGGCGATTACGTCGGCCTTTCCGTCTACGGTGCCCTATATCGTCCCGATCGCGCTGGCTCTCGTCTGGCTGATGGTGTGGCTGAACTTGCGCGGGACGTCCGAGTCGGGGACGGTATTCGCGATACCGACGTACTTTTTTATTTTGTGTATTTTGCTGCTTATCGGCAAAGGGATTTTCGATATGATGACGGGTTCGTTGAATACGCATCCGATCCAAATCGTCCCCAGCTCCATGACGAGTTCATTAACGTTGTTCGTTATTCTCAAAGCGTTCTCCTCCGGCTGCTCCGCGGTCACGGGGATTGAGGCGATTTCCGATGCGGTGCCGCATTTCCGGACGCCTTCCGTGAAAAACGCCAAGAAAACGATGGCTTCGCTCGGTACGCTGCTGGCTGTCATATTCGGCGGTGTCACCTTGCTGAGCTTGGGTTATGGGATCGCACCCGACCCGCACGGCCACACATCGGTTTTATCGATGGTGACGGAGCAGGCATTCGGCAGAGGGGCGATGTATTATGCAACGCAGATCGGCACGATGCTGATTCTGGTGCTGGCAGCAAACACGAGCTTCAACGGCTTTCCGATACTGGCGTCCATCATGGCGCAGGACAAAAACTTCCCGCGCATGTTCTCTTACCGGGGAGACCGGCTGTCGTTTCATTATGGGATTGTTACATTAGGCGTTTTGGCAAGCATTTTGCTTATTATATTCAAAGGAAAAACCGATGCACTTATTCCTCTTTATGCGATTGGCGTATTCTTGTCGTTCACGCTGGCCCAGAGCGGTCTGGTCCGCAAATGGTTCAGAGAGCGTCCGGCCGGCTGGCTGGGTAAATTCGCCATCAACGGCTTGGGTGGGCTCGTCTCGTTCGCCGTCTTGATCGTGTTCTGCATAACCAAATTCAGCGAAGGCGCGTGGATTGTCATTCTTGTGACGCCGCTGCTGCTATGGGGCATTACCAAGATCAGCAACCATTACGATGTCGTGGCCAAAGAGCTGCGTATCGACATCACACAGGAGCGCGTATGTACGAAGGAATCATTGATCATCGTGCCTGTCGCGGGCATTCACCGCGTGGTTGCGCAGTCTCTGAATTATGCCAAATCGTTGTCACCGAACGTGATTGCCTTCTACGTGGCGTTCTCGGATGAGGAAGAGGAAGCGATGCAGGAGAAATGGGACAAATGGGACCCCGGCGTCCGGCTCGTTGTGTTCAAGTCGCGCTACCGCACCATTTTGAAGCCGCTGGCTGAGTTCATTGAACGGATTGACACGCACGTATCGGAAAAGCAATCGATCATGGTCATCCTGCCGCAATTCATGCCCAAGAAGTGGTGGCATCGCCTGCTTCACAACCAGTCCGCCGCACGGATCCGCTCCAAGCTGCAAGCTGACAAAGATATCGTCGTCGCGACGGTGCCCTATCATTTGCATGAGTAGAGGTGTACAATAAAAGGGATTGCTGATGCAGAATTAGGAACAGAGGTGAACCTTTTATGGCGAAAAAGAAATGGTCGTCCGGCGCATCCGAGACCGGCGTGCAAGATAAACCAGCGACACTCAAAGATTTGCTGAGCCCTGATGTCGTAGCGGGTCTGAAAGCTCAAGCCGACAAGATGAAAGCGGAGGAGCAGGCGCGCAAAGATGCGGCCAGAGCGGAAGCGGAAGCCGCGCGGAAGGCGGAAGAGAAGCGGTTGGAGAACGACTTCGGCCATTTGCTCGAGAAGAGCAATCTGGATTGGAGAAAGCACAAATGAGGAAGCACGAGATGTGCTTCCTTTTTTGATTGCGCAGGCAAAGGCTACCGTTTCTTCATCTCAAAAAACTCGCATTCATCGCGGTCATAATAGGCCAAATCGGCGACACGAGTCTGCAATACAACGGTCTTATCGCTAAAACGCAGGACGACTGCATTCGAGTCTACGATATGATCGTCTTTGAACACGCGGACGACGGCCCCTCTCTCCACAGCCTCCTGAAAATCGGTATCCGTCACCAAACGTTGATTTCTAGCCATCCTGGCATGCTCCCTCCCTGATTCAATGGATCCTTCCATTGTACCACAAGGTGCATCTAATCTCCGAAATCCACGAACGCCTAGACTCCGCCCGGCATACAATGTAGCACCAAAGAGTCATTCTCAGGAAGCAGGACTGACTCCCAAACGCTGCGTGGGCAGAGAGGATGCGTGATCCCGATGGACATTCAATTATTGCCGATTCATTGGGTGTATTTAGTATTTATTGGTTTTATTCTAACCCTTCTTATCAGGCGCAGAGACACCACGATGATTTGTGTGGTCGGTATTTTTGCGCTCGGTTTGTTGGCGACAGAGACATTAAGCGGTTCGGTTTCAGGGGTGTTCAACAGCTTTATCTATGCCACCAAAGAGTTGATGGGAACAATCATGATTATTTCCATTATCGTGGCGATGAGCCGGGTGCTCATTCGCACAGGCATTAACGAAACGATGGTCGCGCCGTTGACCCGTTTTCTGCGGACGCCGGCACTAGCGTTCTGGGGAATCGGGATCATCATGATGATCACCTCCTGGTTCTTCTGGCCGTCTCCGGGCGTTGCGCTCATCGGTGCGGTGCTGCTGCCTGTTGCGGTGCGCGTCGGATTGCCTGCCCTAGGGGCGGCGATGGCGATGAACTTGTTCGGTCACGGGATTGCCCTTTCCGGCGATTACATTATTCAAGGAGCTCCTAAGCTGACGGCGGATGCGGCGGGGCTGCCGGTAACCTCCGTCATGGAAGCCTCCGTGCCGCTTGTGATCGTCATGGGTCTAGTTACGACCGTAACCGCTTTCTGGATGATGCGCCGGGATATGAGAAACGGCACCTGGCGCGATGGCTTGGTGGCTAGCGGAACAGGAGACGGCGGTTCGCTGCTGTCTTCCGACCAAGATGCCAAAGCCAGTCTGTCGCCGAAATTGCGCCGGATACTCGCGGTCCTCATTCCCGTGCTTTTCGCATTGGACGTCATCGCGATGTTCGTGTTGAATTTGCAAGGGGGAGACGCGACAGCGCTGGTGGGCGGTACCGCCGTGTTCATCCTTATCGGGGTGACACTGCTCGCCCATCGGGGCCATGGGCTGGAGCAAACGACGTCTTACCTCATCGAAGGCTTCGTTTTCGGCTTTAAAGTATTCGGCCCCGTGATCCCGATCGCCGCCTTCTTCTATCTCGGCGACTCCGCGTTCACGGAGCTTTATGGCAAAATCCTGCCGGAAGGCTCGCACGGCATCGTGAACGACCTCGGCGTCGCGCTTGCCGGCGTCGTACCGCTCAACGGCGCGATCGGCGCCGTTACGCTCACCGTCGTCGGCGCGATTACCGGCCTCGACGGCTCCGGCTTCTCCGGCATCTCCCTCGCGGGCTCGATCGCGCAGCTCTTCGCAACGGCGATCGGTTCCGGCGCTGCGGTGCTGACCGCGCTCGGGCAAGTGGCCGCCATCTGGGTCGGCGGCGGCACCTTGATCCCGTGGGCGCTCATTCCGGCAGCGGCGATTTGCGGTGTCAGCCCCTTCGAGCTGGCGAGACGGAATTTGCTGCCCGTGCTCATCGGTCTTGCGGTGACAACGGTTGTGGCGATGTTTTTGGTCTGAATTAGCGCCTCTGGGGGCTTCGCTGCCGAAGCCCTTCAGAGGCTTTTATTCGTGAGAGAATGCAAGACAAGTGCAGGAACCATCGTCTCCAAGCTTCCCCAAGAGCGGAGAACGCACGGGATCGGGCTTGCCTATCGTCCATCAGTAGCAGTAAGCTTGACTTACAATATGCGAAGTTGGGGATGAGACGACGAATGGAAGCTAAGTTTTGTATGAACTGCGGTTCACCGATGGAAGTTCGCGATGTGGATGGTACGATGAGAAGAGCCTGCACGGCTTGCACGTTTGTCCACTGGGGCAACTATAGTATTGGCGTGGGTGCGCTTGTGACCAGGGACGAGAAAATTTTGCTCGTACGCAGAGCGCAAGAGCCGGGTAAAGGCCGGTGGACGAATCCCGGCGGATATATCGAGCAGCATGAGCTGATCCAGGACACCATTGAGCGTGAAGTGCTGGAGGAGAGCGGAGTTACGGCCAAAGTCTCGCGGTTGGTGGCGGTGCGTGATTTGCCTCGAAGCATTCATAATGTATACATCGCATTCGAAATGGATTATGTCGGCGGCGAGCCAGTGCCTGACGGGGTAGAGGTGGATGCGGCCGGCTTCTATAGCTTGAAAGAGATGGAGGAGCTGCCGGTGGCCGATTTTACGAAGTGGCTTATCGATGTGGCGCTGCACGCCAAGTCGACGGGCCTAGTTGAAGATAAGGAGCCCATTGTTTCGATGGACGGTTACGGCTTGTACCGTGTTCCCAAAGTATGAAGCAGCCGATCGGCCTGCGGGGGCATCATTTGCTGTGTTTGTTAGGGTATCGCGGGATGGGATATTCCAAAGAGTTTTGCGAGAATATGACCGGCGTCTACGAGACGCTGCGGGCTCACCCGGAGACAGTCATCCGCGTCGTGCTCGGACCTGACGACCTGTGCGCCGCTTTCCCCGCCGATCAGGTCGCGCATTGCGAGAACAGGACGGTCTATGACCGCGATGCGGAAATCGTTGCCAAGCTTGGCTTGCAGGCTGGCATGGAGCTGAGCTGGTCCGCCGTCTGCGGGAAGGTGGCGGCGCAGGTGACGCCGGGGGATATCGGCCACCTGTGTGCTACATGCCGCTGGGAGCCCTACGGCGTATGCGCCGATGGGGTGCGCATCATCCGGGAGGGCGGCGAGCTGCCGGCTGTGAAGCGGGCTGGGGAGTAGTGCAGCCGGGAGGGGGACCGGCGGGCGGCGCGGGTAGGCGGAGCAGGGCAGGCAACCGGGAGTGGTGCCGGTAAGCTGAGCTGGGCAAGTAACCGGGAGTGGTGCCGGTGGGAGGAGCTGGGCAAGTATCCGGGAACGTAGCCGTGTCCTGCGCCCAGAAGCGGCACTGGCAATCGGCGCTGGGTCACCTCGCGCCAGGCTAACGGACACAGCAGCCGCTATTTGCCGATTTTGGGCGGCAATTGGATTCTAACGGACACCAGCGCGGTTATTTGCCCGTTTGGGGCACGATTTTGCCCCGAAAACGGCAAATAAGGTCTCCAGTGTCCGTTAGAAACGGAACACGGCGCAATCCAGGGCAATAGCGTCCGTGGTGTCCGTTAGATTCGCAGGAGCGCGGCGAAGCGCCACCGCAAGGCCGCTGGTCGAAGAGGACGCGCCCGCGCAGCCCGGGGACTCGGGAACGGAGCTCATGTCCTTGTCCACAACGGCACAGACGGTCAGAGCGCGGTGCCTCACGCCCGGCAGCGGCACTGGCAGCGCCGAGTCTCCCTCGCGTCCAGCTAACGGACACAGCAGCCGCTATTTGCCGGTTTTGGGCGGCAATTGGATCCTAACGGACACCAGCGCGGTTATTTGCCCGTTTGGGGCGCGATTTTGCCCCGAAAACGGCAAATAAGGTCTCACGTGTCCGTTAGAATCGGAGCACGGTGCAATCCAGGGCAATAACGTCCGTGGTGTCCGTTAGATTTGCGGGATCGCGACGAAGCGCCATCGCAAGGCCGCTGGTCGAAGAGGCAGCGCCCGCGCAGCCCGGGGATCCGGGAACGTAGCCGTGTCCTTGTCCGGCAGCGGCACTGGCAATCGGCGCCGAGTCACCTCGCGCCAGGCTAACGGACACAGCAGCCGCTAATTGCCGATTTTGGGCGGCAATTGGATTCTAACGGACACCAGCGCGGTTATTTGCCCTTTTGGGGCACGATTTTGCCCCGAAAATGGCAAATAAGGTCTCCCGTGTCCGTTAGAGTCGGAGCACGGCGCAATCCAGGGCAATAGCGTCCGTGGTGTCCGTTAGATTCGCGGGACCACGGCGAAGCGCCATCGCAAGGCCGCCGGCCGGCCAACACCAACAAAAAGAAGATGTCCCACCCGCTAAGCGGTCGGGACATCTTCTTTTTTTAAGCCAAAGCGTGAACGTCCTTGCCCGCGTCCAGCTTCTCCGCAGGGGAAGCGAGCACATTCGCCACCATCAGCAGTTCGTCCGCAGGACGCAGCAAGGAGCGAAGCAAGCGGCTGTCCTCCACGTCCGACTGCAGCCATTTCTCGGCCTGCTGCTGGTCGAGGATGGCGGGCATTTTGCCAAAATGCGGTGAGACCAAGTCATTGGCTTCCGTCATCAGCATCATGCAGGTACGAAGCTCGTCCTCGCCGTTCGGCGCATGCCAGACATCGTACAAGCCGGCGATCCCGAAAGTGCCGCTGCGCATTTTAAACTTGATCCATTGGGTTTCCTTGCCCTCGGTCACCTTGATATAGAAGCCGCTGCAGGGCAGAATGCACCGCTGCTTCCGAATGATACGCTCGAAGGCTGTGTTGGTGAAGATCGAATCACGCTCGCCGCAGACGGCGTCCTTCGCCCAGAAGGGCATCAAGCCCCAGCGGAATTCGTCAAGGAGACGTTCTCCCTTCTTGTTCATCACAACCGCCGAGACGGATTCCGTCGGTTTGACTTCGTAGCGGTTGGCTGTATAGGACAACAGCCTGTCGACTTGGAACTGGTTCATAATTTCATTGACATCGGCAAGAATGGATATCGAATGGCACATATGGTTTCACCTCATTTGATTTTGACTATTATTTGCCTGTTCCGCCAAAATCATGTATGAGGATTACAATTTTTTCCAGCCGTGCCCGATCAGCTATACGACCAGCAGTTTCATCATCGTTTCCTTCATATTGCGCTCCTGAAAAGGTTTGGAGACGAACTCCTTCGCCCCCGCCTGTATCGCTTCGATAATCAACGACCTTTGCTCGAAAGCCGAGCACATCATGATGTTCGCCGAGGGGTCGAACTCTTTAATCTTACGTATAACATCTATTCCGTTCATGTCCGGCATATTGAGATCCATCGTGGTCAAGATCGGAGAATTCATTTGGTATGAAAGAATCGCTTCGGTTCCGCTGCTTGCTTCAACGACGTCGTAACCCATGGTTTGAACGAGTTGGCATAGAATGCTTCGCAGGCTCTTGACCGGATCTGCGACGAGAATTTTAGGTTTCATGGGGTGTCAGATCCTCCAGTTCCTGCATAGGGTTATGTCTCTATATCGGAGGAATATGCCGGTTTCATGAGAGTCGAATTTCTGGTAATTAATTACACGGCATGCTGTGGTGCGCATAATCAAAAAAACCGAAAGCTCACGCTTCCGGCTACAGCTGGTATTGTTCGGATAAATAGGAATGAATGCAGTTTTTACCGTTTCTTTTGGCGATATATAAGCACTCGTCTACCTGCTGGAACCATGCTTTTTTCATCGTATTGCGGTTGTACGGCGCGAGTCCGATGCTCATTGTAAGAGGCTGCTCCGGCATCTCCGGAATTTGCGTATCACGAACGACTTGCATGAATTTCTCGCAGATCGCCAGCACTTCCTCGTGGGGCTTTCCAACGAACAGCACGGCGAACTCTTCGCCACCATAACGGAACGACATATCGTCCGGGCCCAGCATTTCTTTGAGCAGGCTGCCTATCGTTTTGAGTACGACATCTCCGACCCAATGGCCGTAGGTGTCATTGATTTTTTTGAAATTGTCGATATCCATCAAAGCGAGCTCGAGCGGTGTATCGTAGGGCATATGGGAGATAAGATGGTCCGTATGCTCCTGGAATGAACGATGGTTGAATAAATCGGTCAGCGCGTCCACTTTGGATAGACGGTCGATCATCACATTGCGAATGAGCAAATCCTGCTCGCGCCTGACGGAGTCACTCAGTTGGGAGACCAGGGAGAGACCTTTGCGCATGATGCCGAAGCAGACAAGGGATGTTGCTGTCAGGACCGTGACCGACACGATCACTTCGGATGATGTGATGAGATAGCCTTTGAACAACTGGCTGAGCAGCAGGCTTGTTAAGCTGACAAGTCCCAGACTGTAAGCAAAAATAATATATTTCCGCTGGAAATAAGCAGAAGATAAAATAATCGGAATGCTCAGAAGTTCGAAGGAGCTCGCCAGCTCCGGAATACACATAATATAGATACAAACCATGGTCATGGTCCATAGGATCATGATAAAATCACTGTATCTTGGCAGCAGGTAAAGCGCTGCGTAGCCGGCGCCCATCAGGGCAAGCTGCAAGCAGGTCGGGATAACCTGAAATTGAAGGAAGCCGTCGAACCATTGCGCTGGCTTATGATAGATATCGAAGAGAAAACCAATCATCGCCGCAATTTCGTAGACGAGCAGGATCCACCATAACAGATGGATAAGTTTTCGATTCCATCCATGATCGTTCGCCGGAAGTTGTTCCATCAGAAGGAGGCCACTTTCCTTTCGTGCCAGCTAAAATAGTAAATGTGTTGTGCGCTCGTAAGCATGCATGGACACAAGCGCGCGCCTGAAAGGACAACGAAGCCGTTGATCCTTGCCTGTGAGAACATTGTAAAGAATAACCACCTGTTTAGGCAAGCGGGGAAAATTAAAGATCGCATCACCAGGAGGATTATGGCTGCTCAAAGTTATATACATGCATGGGAGCATTATAAGGACGAGCTCGTCTTGTTGGATAAAAAGCTGGAGCTTCTCTATAGACGCAGGCAGAAGTTTACGCCGGATCCGCAAACGGACTCGTTTCGGGGAATGTTCGTGTCCGAAGACGAGTTTATCCGGCTGATCGGCGACCACGGCGCGGACGAGGAGCTGTTCGGAGAAGAGGCGGATCTCTTGGCGGAGATCGCCAGGCTGGAGCGCTTCATCGGCCTGAGGCTGGAGGAGAGCCGGCATCAAGGCGTATTCCTGCCGCTTCTTTATGTGGCGTCGGTATTCGGCTTGTCCGAGTTCGAGCGGCGAATCGTTATGCTGGGGCTTGCCGTCGAGCTGGATCGCAAATACGAGCGAATCTTCGGCTTTCTGCAGGACGATCTGACCAGCAAAACGCCGAATATCTCGTTAGCGCTGCAAATCGCGTGCAGCAGTCCGGAGGAGATGCGGGCTGCACGAACGACGTTTATTGCGCCGGAGGGACGGCTCGCGCGGTATTTGCTGCAGCGGGAGGAGCGGGACCGAGGATTGTCACTGCTGTCCAGGCCGCTGCTGCTGGATCAACGAATCGCCCTGTTCCTGCTCGATTCGGGAGAGCTCGATCCGAAGCTGAAGCCGGCGGTTGAGATGGCGTATCCGGACGACGAGCTGCCGCCCCTGCTTGTGCAGGCGGATTTCCAGGAGCGGCTGCGGGGCTTCGTCCGCGACTCGCTCGGGGTGCCCGCAGCTGAGCGCCAAAGGCTCGCGTTCCACCTGTGGGGGAACGCGGGCGCAGGCAAGAAGCTGCACGTCAAGCATTTCAGCAGCCACTATAAGAAGCCGCTGCTGCTGGCTAATCTGGCGGAAGTGCTGCTGCACGCCGCCAGCTTCGAGGAGCAGGTGAGCGCCATCGTCCGCGAGGCGATTCTGCACCAGGCGGTGCTGTGTTTCACACGCCTGGAAGCGCTCTACCCCGAGGAGCCGGACCTGGTGGCGCAGCAGCGGCTCGGGAAGTTCCATGAGCTGCTGGACGGCTACGGCGGCATGGTGTTCCTGTTAGCCGGCAAGCATCACCGGCTGAGCTGGAAGCCCAAGGAGCGGCTGCTTCTTGAGCATGAGTTGAAAGTGCCGGACGAAGGCGAGCGTGAGCGCCTATGGACGGCATTCGCGCGCGAGCTGGACGTCAGCGCGGGGGTGAACTTCCGGGTGATGAGCGGGAAGTTCCGCTTCACCCCGGGGCAGATACACCGCGCCCTGACGCTGGCGCGCGGATATTCCGCCTGGCAGGGGGCCGGCGATGCGGCTGCTCAGGCCAGCTTGCGGACCGACGCGCTCTACAGGGCGTGCTACCAGCAGGTGCAGCACAAGCTGGAGCGCAAGGCGACGCGCATTGAGCCCCGCTATCAGTGGGGAGATATCATACTCCCTCCCGAGCAGAAGGATCAGCTCCGCAATGCGTGCAATCAAGTGAAATACCGTGGTGTCGTATATAGTGACTGGGGCTTCGAGAAGAAGCTGGCCTACGGCAAGGGGCTCAGCATGCTGTTCGCCGGTCCGCCGGGCACCGGGAAAACGATGTCGGCGCAGGTGGTGGCCGGCGACCTCCAGCTCGAGCTGTATAAGGTCGATCTCTCGCAGGTCATTTCCAAATATATCGGGGAGACGGAGAAGAACCTGCATGAGATTTTCGAAGAGGCGCAGCTCAGCAACGCCGTGCTGTTCTTCGACGAGACGGACGCGCTCTTCGGCAAGCGTTCGGAAGTGAAGGATTCGCATGATAAATATGCGAACATCGAGACGGCCTACCTGCTGCAGAAGATGGAGGAGTATCAAGGCATCACCGTGCTGGCTACGAATCTGTTGAACAATATTGACGAAGCCTTCCTGAGAAGGATCAATTATGTCATTAAATTTCCGTTTCCGGACAGCGAGTACCGGGAGAAGATTTGGCAGTCGATGTTCCCTCCTTCCGCTCCGCTCAGCGATGACGTCGACTTCAAATATTTGGCGCAGCGCTACGAGATTGCCGGAGGTAATATCAAAAACGTCGTGCTGTCCTCAGCGTTCCTGGCTGCGGAAGCGAACGAGCCGATCCGAATGAATCATATCATCAAGTCGATCCGCCATGAGCTGCAGAAGTCCGGCAAAATTCTCGCCCGGCAGGAGTGGGAAGATTACTAGATTAACTAGATTACTAGACTGCTAGATTGAAAGTTAAAATTTGCATTAAATAAATGAAATCCTATAGTCACCGTTGCGTTTTGCAATTATAATAGAAAAAGGTACACAATGTGACATATTATCTACCGTTTCTACACATTACATAGGTATTTTGAGGCAGGAAGTGATTCCTATTGGCGATTATTCCGTAATTGCTGATGTAAGCGCATCTTTATTGAAGCTGCTTAGAGAAAATATGACACCGGATCCCATTCCCCAACCGGAGATGATCGGGCTCGCTTCGCCTGTCGATAAAGGGGATTTCTACTTATCTCTCTATTTATACAACATTCGCGAGAGCGGTAATAACCGCCAAACCCACATGATTGCCCGAGGGACCAATGCGATTCAATTTCCGCCGATGGTGGTGGACCTGAGCTATTTGTTGACCGTACAATCCCCCGCCGAGCTTCAATCCAGAGCGCTGGACGAGCACCGGATTCTGGGGCGGGCCATGCAGGTGCTTTACGATCATTCGATCCTTCGGGGCTCTATGACCGTAGGAACGCTTGCGGAGAACGACGAAGAGGTCCGCATCGTGATGGAGCCGATGAATGGCGATAGCATTCTGAATATGTGGAATTTCGCGGATACCCCGTACAGACTCTCTGTCAGCTATACCGTAGGGCCAGTCAATATCGATTCAACGCGCATCAAGACAACCAAAAGAGTTTCGGAAACCGATTTTCGTATACAGGGTTAGGGGGCTTAAGTTGTGGATCCTATTCGAATATCACAATTGAGAACCCGTGTATCCTTGGTTGTGTGCGTAGTTGACGCCATTACCTCTAGAGCTCCTCTCGGCAATACGACCACCGTTTACTTGGAAGGCACCCGTTCGAAAGCCATTAATAAATCGAATGGTTCCTATATATTTAATGATTTACCGCCCGGTGAATACCGTCTCAAGGTGAGCAACGAGCACTATTTTGAAGAACAAACTCTCATCGCTGTAGGAACCGACAATTTCATAGTGGTTGTTCAATTAAAACCGCTTCCATCCTACCCGTTTTCCTCCGGCACAGGACTTATTCGATTCATGCTGCAGGATGCGGCCGGAGCTCCGGTACGCCACGCCGGTTTGCAGGCTACGGTTGTCTCGGAGGAATGTGCCTGCGCTCGCGTCATGGCGGAGCAGCTGGATAAGGGAGCGGAGGTTATAACGCTGGGTTCGTTTACTGGCGTTATTGCAGCAGGCGATACATATTTACTTCGGGGACGAAGCGTCCAAGCCACGGAGGAGCTCATCCGGATTGCGGAAGTAATCGAGCATCAGAAGCGGTTTCGTTTAGACCGGAAATTGTCTGCAACGTTTGCGAGAGGCACGCTCTTGCTGCCCGTTCAGGAAACCCGTTCGACCGAACGCGGAGAGGCTGTCATTGCTTTTCGCGGAAACCGGATTGCCGCCTTTCAGTCTGAATTGCTCATTACATATGGCCCTAATGGGAGGCATGTCGTGAAGGACGTTCAGGTAGCTGAAGGAACGACAATGAATCTTGGCATCATCCGTCTGAACTGAACCTAATTAGTAGAATGGACACGTCCATCTTCTATACAAAAATGACAAGCAGAAAGGAGAGAACTGGTTTCAAGTCGATGGACTGGCAAAGTTATAACGCCATCTGACGGAACTGGGGAACAATGGCTGACTATTTATCACCTGGAGTCTATGTGGAAGAGTTTGACAGCGGTGCACAACCGCTTGAAGGTGCAAGCACAAGTACGGCCGGGTTTATAGGGCTTGCGCAAAGAGGGGAAATTGAAGGTGTCCCTCAATTAGTTACCAGCGTAGCTGATTTCCATCGTTTATTCGGCAGCTATTTGTCCGAGAACGAATTCGGCGAGTATCGCTTCCTTTCTTATGCCGTTGAGCATTTCTTCTTAAACGGAGGTGCACGCTGCTACGTCATGCGTGTAGCGCCAACCGATGCCAAAGTGGCGACGAACAAAGCGGAAAGCAACAAAGAATCCGCGATTCTGAGCATTGCCTCCAAAAACCCTGGAACATGGGGCAACCAAGTTCGCATCGTGGTCGTACCTTCCAGCAAAGCCAAAACACAAATCTATGAAGTGCTCAGCGAAACGCAATACCGTGTCAAGAATAACGCTGGTTTCAACGTAGGCGATGTGGTGGCTTTCGAAGCTGCAGGCCAAAAGCAATACAATAAAGTTGTCGCTTCTCAGGATAACATCATCGAGCTTTCTGCGGAATTGGAAGGCGACGTCGTTGACGCAGGCCTGCTCCCATCCAAAGTATTGACGACTTGCGAATTCACACTTCATGTCTTCTATGGCGACGAGGCTGAGACGTACGAGAAAGTTTCCTTGAACATCTCTGCAGCGAACCATGTGGAGAAAATCGTTTCCCGCTCGAACATCATCACGGTGAAGGATTTGACCGAAGGCAAAGATCTCGGCGCTGTAGCTCCTTTCGAGGTGCTTTCCGGCGAGGACGAGTCTGCAGGCAAATTCCAAATCGCTCTGTCCGGCGGAAGCAACGGTTCCATTGCTCAAGTAACGCCTGACATCTTCATGGGTGTGGACCGCGGACCTGGCAAACGTACAGGCATCCAGTCCTTCATCGACAACGACGTTGTCAGCATCATGGCGATCCCTGGTGTGACTGAGCCTACGGTTCAGCTTTCCCTCGTTGCACATTGTGAGAACTTGGGCAGCCGTTTCGCAGTGCTGGACATCCCGCGTGAGAAAACGAAAGTTGCCGATGTTATGACGCACCGCAACATTTTCGACAGCTCCTACGCAGCGATGTACAATCCTTGGCTTCAAGTGTTCGATCCATTAGACAAGAGAAACATTTACATACCGCCATCAGGCTCCGTCATCGGTATTTACTCCCGTTCCGACCAAACGCGCGGCGTTCAGAAAGCGCCTGCGAATGAAGTCGTGCGCGGTGCCGTCGGTCTTGACTGCCAATATAACAAAGGCGAGCAGGATATTTTGAACCCGCAGGGCGTGAACTTGATTCGTGCGTTCGCCGGACAAGGTATCCGCGTTTGGGGCGCACGCACAACGTCCTCCAACGGCTTGTGGAAATATGTGAACGTTAGACGTTTGTTCATCTTTATTGAAGAGTCGATCAAGAACGGTACGAACTGGGTCGTTTTCGAACCGAATGACGAGCAGCTCTGGGCTCGCGTACAGCGTACCATCGATGCGTTCCTGACACGCGTTTGGAGAGACGGAGCCTTGATGGGCGGAAGTCCTTCCGAAGCGTTCTATATTAACATCGGGCGCAGCACGATGACGCAGGACGACATTGATAATGGCCGACTCATCTGTGTGATCGGGGTAGCGCCGGTTAAACCTGCCGAGTTCGTGATCTTCCGCATTACTCAGAAAACAAGAGAAGAATAATTGGTCGAATCGTTAGATATTTCTCAGATTAGGAAAGGGGTATAACATGGCTGGCGAACGTAGGGATCCATACCGCAATTTTCGATTTAGAATTGAAGTAGAAGGTATTCAGCAAGCTGGATTCAGCGAAATCTCCGGATTTGACGCATCTTTGGCGGTAATCGAGTACCGTGAAGGAAATGAAACCATTACTCCCCGGAAGCTTCCGGGACTTGCGAAATACGGTAACATCTCACTGAAGTGGGGTGTAACGGACTCCATGGATATGTACAATTGGATGTCGGAGTCCATCCAAGGGAAGGTTTCCCGCAAAACCGTTACAATTATTGCGATTAATGAAGAAGGCGGCGACGTAGCGACGTGGCAAGTCATTGAAGCATGGCCGACGAAGTATTCGGCGCCAAGCTTCAAAGGAACGGGCAACGAAGTGGCGATCGAAAGCTTGGAGCTCGCCCACGAAGGCATGACTCGCACGAAGTAATGCAATGTTAGAGTAGGCGCCGGAGCCGCAGTCTCCGGCCCCTGGCTCTTCTTTTTTTCAGCTCAACGCTAAGGGGGAAAACATCATGGCTTTCAAAACCGAATATGAATTCGAGCTGCCTAGAGGTTATGTGGATGAGAACGGCAACCTGCACAAAAGAGGGGTTATGCGGTTGGCGACGGCGGCGGATGAAATCTTGCCGATGCGCGATCAGCGCGTTCAACAAAACCCGGGTTACTTAACGATCATCCTGCTAACGCGTGTCATCACGAGCCTCGGCGATTTGCGGGCTATCGACACACGGGTAGTGGAGAAGTTCTTCACGGCCGACCTTGCTTTCCTGCAAAACTTTTATCGCCAAATTAATGAAATGGAAGTGCCGAGAGTGCACACGAGCTGTCCGAAATGTGAGCATGAGTTCGATGTGGATGTGTCTTTTTTGGACGAGATGGCGGGGGCATAACGGGATATCCCATTGACAAGATCTATGAGGAAGCGGGTTTTATCGCTTACTATTTTCATTGGACGCATGATGAAATCATGTCAATGGAGCACCGGGAACGCCGAACGTGGTGTGAGGAAATATCCCGCATCAACCGCAATCTGAACGACGATGGCAAGAAGCAGCCAGACAATCCGTTCGATGTGTTCGGTAAGAGGTGAGTAACAGGTGACCAAATCGCATACGGTAGGCGGCGCTTTCCGGTTCGTCGTCGAGCTTGACGGGCTCATCGTCGGAGGGTTCTCCGAGGTAACCGGTATGAAATCGGAAACGGAAGTTAAGCCGTTATGGGAAGGCGGCGTGAATACGCACCCGCACTATATGATCGAACGTACGAAGTACCCGAATATTGTCCTGAAACGGGGCATCACCACATCCAGCGAGCTGTGGGACTGGTATGACAGCGTTACCCAGGGTACGATCAAACGCAAGAACGGCTCCATCATTCTGCACAATCAGGCGGGAACGGAGATGTGCCGTTGGAATTTCTTCAGTGCTTTTCCGGTCAAATGGAACGGGCCTGATTTGAACGCAACCAGCGGAAATGTGGCCATTGAATCGCTCGAGCTGGTTCATGAAGGCTTGAAGACGATTTTCAAGAAATAGTGTAAGCTTATGGAACTCTAAGGGGGATTGTTTATGAAATCTCGACAATCGCATAATCCCCGGGGGAGACGCAAGAAAGTTAAGAAGGCTGTTTTGCAGACTTCGGTGAAGAACGGCTCCTCGGCAGGTCGCACAGCCAGAGAGTCGAGCCTGTTTGCAGCGGGAATCGCCGGCAAATACGGCTTTGGGCGGAACAATTATTTAGGACTGCTAGCCCTTATATTCAAACAAAACGGTTTGAAAGGTCCTAAACAGTTAGCGGCATTAACGAACGCTAGCGATCAGGCCTGGAACATCCAATTGCAATTGCAGCTGCGCAATTTGCAGCATCCTGAGTCGGCACCGCTGATTACGAAGAAACAAACGATCCATCAGATTCAGCAGCTAATGGTGAATTCCGGATACAACACGACGGAAGCCCGTACCGGAAAAGATACATCCAATCCTTCGCCCTCATCTCCTACACAGGCGCAAGCGCCGGCGGAGAAGCCGAAAAAGAGAGGGCGCAAAAGCAAGAAAGAGCTTCAGCTTGAGACGGAGGTATCCGTCAAGGCGGGCGATCAGCAATCCGAGAAGCCTATCTCGCACAGCGAGCAAAGGACACGACCAGCAGTACTTAACCACGTTAATAAAGGAAGCTTACCGTTAATCAGCCGTTCGATCGGTCATATCGCCGCATCCGCCCGGATGTTAGGGAGCAGTCGGCGAAGTCAAGAAGAGAGAGGGCCGGTAACGGGAAACGGACATCATCATACAAGTCATCATGTGAACATTCATCAACAACATGTTCATTTATTGCATACAAAGTCATCGAAAATTAGTCATACCCAAGTAGCCAATCATGTGGAGGCCATTCATAGAAGCTCACAATGGCTGCAGCACTTCCAGGAGGGGAAACCGGCGTCGGCAAATCTTCCTGGCAACGGCTATACGGTACACGCAGGAACAACAAGTTCAGCGGAACCGACAGTTTTGCAAGCGGCCAAGCAGTATTGGAATGAAACGGTGCAGCCGCCGTTCATAAGTCGGGTTCGGCAGCCGTATGTTTTTGAGGGGCATGATGCAGGGGATGACCAAGCAGCTGCAGCTTCAGCTGCGGCAGTTAGGTCGCTTCGCAAGTTGGGTGAAGGTCCGTTTAGCGCTGAGGCAGCGCCGGCGTCCATTCAGTTTATCCAAAGCCTGCTTGTCAGGAATGCTGGACAGGATGGCTCCGCTATGGAAGTTCCGCAATCGCCTCAAATCGCAAGCGAAGCAGACTTAGAATGGAAGCCGGAGAGATCGGCTGCCAGAGGTTTTCTGACAGGAAACCGGCTCCCGCTCGCCATTAACACGGCCCGCTTGACGTCGAGCTTGCCCTTTGCCATGCATGCACAGGCACAAAGATCTAGCGGCAAGGCAGCAACGGCATGGGAAAGCGCCCCGGGGTCACAGCGCGTGTGGAGGAAGCCGCAGAACGGTCAGAGTACAAGTGCTGCCGACCAAGTACCCGGGCAGAGACAAGAACTGGAGCAGGTGTATGCGCAAGCGCAAGCAAGGATCGAAGAGCTGGCGCTTGAACAAGAGCGTGCTCAAACCCAAACGCTGATACAGGAAAAGGCAGCATCGCAGGCGCAGGATTTGGCCATAGCCCAAGCGGAGGAACTGGCAAGCGTACAAGGGCTTGAATTGGCTAGAGCGCAGGAGCGGGAACTGGCAAGAACGCAGGCAGAGATAAGAACGAAAGAACAGATAATAGCGCAAGAACAGATAAGAACGCATGAACAGATAAGAACCCAAGCAGATGTTAGTATGCAAGAACTGGAGAATGCCAGCGTACAGGAAGAGATGCACGAGCTGAATGTCACGGAGCTTGCACAGCAGATGCAGCAGTTGCAAGAACAGCTGCATGAAGGCGCGGAGAAGGGTGCAGAGAATGGGCCGCAGGCGTTAACTGGGGAGCGAGAGAACCGAAGGGCGCAAGAGCGCCGTATTAGGCAGGAACAGCATACTGCGCATCAACAAGAGGCCGAGAGCAAATCATTGCCTGGAATCGAACAGGCAAGAGCGCAAGAACAGGACAACACACGGGAACAGGATCACGAGCGAGTTCGGCTTCGTACGGAATCAGCGAACCGACTTATGCAGTCAGCCCGTGAAGAAGGGGAAACTGAGGGGCACATTCAACGCCAGCACAGGGTACAGAATGGAGTGCTTGCCGAGGTACACCGGCAGCCGGCGAATCTGACGCATAGAGAATCAAGCGCAGCAGATCAACGGGGAGAACGGCGAACGAATGGGCGAAGTGAAGTCAGTCGGGATGGTAAGGAAGCTTCCGCAAGAACGGTTCGCCCGATTGTGCCTGTAACAGACAGCAGCGGGCAGCGGCCGTTACTCGGAAGCATCGCTCAGCTTGCCGCTGCGCAAGCGGCCGAACAGGGGCTTCCCGCATTCCGGCCTCAAGAGCGTGCCTCTGTGTTTGTCCATAAGAAGCCCGGACTAGCTCGGAGCGCAGCTGAAGCCGCACCCAAAATTCAAAGCAATGAATGGTTGCTAGACCGGCTCGTTCACAAACAAAGACAGCAATCTTCTGATCATTCATCGATTGGAAGTACATATATAAACAAGAACCAAGCACGTATAGTAAGCAGAGGGCAGTCACCGGTTTTGGGAACGGCGATACGGACCAAAGGGACCGGTGTTAACTTGCCGGGCAGTTTACCGGTGAGCTTGCCAAGAAACGTATCGATGGGCTTACCGAAAAGCATAAAGGCAAGTGCACAGTCGGGCTCGCAAACGAGTATGATGGAAAGCTTCGCTGCACCCGGCACCCGGCGCGTTTTCCGCAAGGCTGCCTCAACAGCGGCGCAAGCTGACGACATCCGAGAAATGACGGGGAACAAACCGGCTGGGGCAGGGACTGTGATAAACCCGCAAAGCTTATCTTCTGAGATATCTGCAAAATTATCGAGCAGCAGCTTGAAGGAGCTACCCGGCGCAAATCCACCGGCAAGCGGCTTCCAAAGTGCTGCCAGAGCCGGCGTGCTAATACACGGGACTGAACGGATATTCCATTCGGCCGCAGATAGCAGTCAGGCACACTCCGCTAACGAGCAGGCCGTTGTTCGGCAGGAGGATAAACTAGCCGGCGAAGCACCAAGTAAACAGCCTTCTGCCGATTTAGCTTCTGAGATATCGGCAAGAGTTGTCGGGAACAGTATGACCCAGATCGGTTCGATCCTCTCGGCAGCAAGCAGCAGTAACGAAGAGCCGGTGATGCGTTTAATAACGAACGGAGTTTCAGACGGTGCGGCACAGAGCGGCCGCACGGCAAGCTCGATCAGGAATGTTGCCGGTCAGTCGATGGCTACGGTTTTCCGCAGGAGGATGGTTTCGGAGGCGGAGGGAGAGAATGCCATTCCGGTCCGAAGTAACGGTCAGATTCAGCTTCCTGATGCGAAAGAAGCTGGAACCGGCTCGAACGGCAGTTTGGTTTCCGGGCATCTTGCAGCGGCAATTGCAGCCAAGATAACGGAAAGTTCGTTGAAGAGCATCGGACCGAGCCTTACTCCGGTTGCTGCGAACATCGGCATGCTGGGCAGCCTGCAAGGGGATTCTTCAGCAAGCAAGCCGACAGCAGCTGCGGTTCGGGTCGTTTGGAGAGAAAGGGAGCTTACAGGCTCGCAGGACCAAAGAACGGAGATGGCAGAGGCAGCGGGCTCGGAAGGTACTGCTGACACAACAAGTTCGGCCGAGAGAACCAGTGAGCCGTCACCGGCTTCAGTGACGACCGTTCAAGCTTCTACAGTGCCGGCAGGAACTACAGGAGCCCAAATGACGCCTGTTCCGTTGATTCGGCACAACGCTGATCGTTCGCCGAGCGGGAGTATTCATCCGCAAGTCAGAATGGGCGGATTGAGCCGTACGAATCGTTCTGACAGGGCGAACGGGGCGGGCAGCTCGAACGTGTTGTTTAGACCGAGCGGTCAGAGTGCTGCTAATCAAGCGGCTCTTGTCAATCGAATGGTTGGCAGAAGTCGGCTGGAGGAGACAACCATACGGGCTGAAGCGGAAGCGAAGCTGAAGCTTCAAGGTCGGGCAGGAAGCGGTTTGCCAACGCAGGCGCAGCCTGCCAGGGACGCTTGGCGCGGGGCGCAAGTGGAGCATCATCAGCGGCGGTCCGCCGGCGGCGAGAGCGAACGCGCGCAGCGCGAGGGAATCGGTTCGTGGCATCAAGGGGAGGCCATTGGCATCCCATCCGATGCGGCGGAACGAACCGCGGGGGCGGGCGCGCCGGAGGTAATGCGCGCCGGGGAGCAGCCCGCTGCCGCTTCACAAGCGGCGGCAGGAGCAGACGCGAGCACGACGAGCGCGCGGGCGGCTCGCCAGCCCGTCAGCATGACACCGCGTGTCATGCCGCCGATGCTGGCGAGCTCCGCAGGAGCCCGCACAGCGGCTCCTGCGAGCATGGCTGCGGCTTCGCCCGCCGCAGCGGTACACCTGCTGCCCGCCCGCGGGACGGGCAGCATTACCCAGGCGGCTTCCATCGGCAGAGCCGCCGCTACGGCAGCCGGCGCGCAGCGCAGCGCCGGCATGGTCCACGGCAGCAGCCCGAGTCTGGCTGCTGCAAGTCACACCCCGCTGCCCCAGCAGGTGCAGCGGCTGCTCGCCGCCGGCGCATCCGGCGACGGCATAACACAAGCGGTGCTGCCTCCAATCGGCAGCATCGCCACGCCCGCGAGGCAGGACCACCTGGCCTCGCAGACGGCGCCGATGGAGCACAAGCTGGCTCCATCGGCTCCGGCGAACAGCGCCTTGGCGGAGGCGCCGCTGGAGATGGATTGGCTGCGCGCCAAGATGGCCGCAGACGAAGCGCCGCCGCCGGCGGCCACGGCACCACAGGCGCCTCCGGAGCTGAGCCAAGAACAGCTGCAGGAGCTGGTGAAGCAGATTCCGCAGCTGGACGTCGCCAAGATTGCGGACAAGGTGTTCCGCGAAATCGAGAAAAGAATGAAGTTCGAACGGCAGCGCCGTGGACTATAGCATAACGTGCATATTATGAGAGGAAGGGACTGACACCTGTGGCGCTCAAGAAAGCGATGATCATCGTAGACAAGGGAAACAGCAAAGAGAATGTGCAAGTTCTGTTCAATCCGGGTGAGTATACCCTCGATACGAGCAACAGCTATTCTTGGAACACCGTGCCGGGTCTGTCCATGCCGATCGGTCAGTTCGTCAGTGGCGGAACGACAACGCTGACGATGGATTTATTTTTTGATACTTACGAAAAAGGGACGGACGTCCGTGAGCATACGAAGAAAATATCCGGGCTGCTCGACGTCGAGAAGGAGTTGCATGCGCCGCCGATATGCCGGTTTGTGTGGGGCTCCTTGGACTTTAAGGGCGTTGTGGAGAAGGTTAACCAGCAGTTCACCATGTTTCTGGATACCGGCGTGCCGGTGCGCGCCAAGCTCAAGGTAACCTTCCGCTCCTGGCACAGCAAGAAAGAGCAGCTGCAGACGATTCCCCGCCACTCGGCGGACAGAACGAAGCAGAAGATGCTGAAGCAAGGGGAGCAGCTATGGATGATTGCAGCGCATGAGTATGAGGATCCAAGCCAGTGGCGGGAAATCGCCAAAGCGAACGGGATCGACAATCCGCTCAAGGTCGTAACGGGGCGCCGTATATCCGTCCCTAGATTGGACTAATGTATGCCAAGTTTAAGCCTAGAATCCAGCTCCTCTACTTATGATGATTTGGCCAAAAAATATAAAGAGTTTTTCGCGCCGGGCTATGTGATTACCGTGGACGGAACGAAAATTTCCGACAATATCGCAATCTCGACGCTTCGCGTAGAAACGTCGATCGACGGAACGGCGGATTCCTTCGCATTTCGGGTGTCGAACGCCTATGATGTCACGAAGAACGAGTTCCAGTGGTTGAACGAGTTCACACTCGGCAAACCGATCGATATCAGCCTTGGCTACGTTGACAAGTTTACACCGGTGTTCACAGGCTTCATCACGTCGGTCGTCGTCGATTTCCCCGAGGATGGCGCTCCCGGTATCATTGTGCGAGGGATGGATCTGTCGTTCTTGATGATGAAGGGCACGAAATCCCGTTCGTGGAACCAAAAGAAATATAGCGATATCGTCCAGGAAATTGCCAAAACATACGGCGCGCAAGTGCATGTGGATGCGACGACGACGGTCTACCCGACGATTTCGCAGAGCCAGATTAACGACTATCATTTCATTCAAAATATGGCCAATCTCGTGAATTACGATTTCTTCGTAGTCGGCAAGCATTTGTATTTCCGCAAGCCGCTCACCGAAATGAATCCGGTCATGACGCTCGAGATGGGCAAAACGCTGCGCAGCCTGTCGATCGATATGAATCTGGCTGAACAGATTACCGGTGTCAAGGTACGCGCCTGGGACAATAAGGAACTCAAGGTGATTGAAGGCGAGTCGGCGGCCATTACGAAGCTTGGCGGGAATGCCAAGACCGGGAAAGATATTCTCGCTGCCAAAGGCGATTTCCTGGAACATGTGTACACCAACGTAACTTCCGTAGAAGAAGCCAAAACTTACGCCACGGCGATCCTGGGCAGACATGCCATGAAGCTGGTCAGCGGGACGGGAGAGTGCATCGGCATACCGGAAATACGGGCGGGACGCTACCTGAAGCTGGACGGCATAGGTGAGAAGTTCAATCAGCCTTACTATATTACGGGAGCTACGCATCTGATGGACGACGGCGGCTACACAACGCGCTTTCAGTTAGGAGGGAACGCGGTATAATGTTCAAACTTCCCGATGTTACTCTAGGCGGTGTCACGAATTTTGATTCGCAGAAAATCGGCGGTGTGATGGTCGGCGTGGTCAGCAACAACAACGATCCCGACAAGCTGGGGCGCGTGAAGCTCAAGCTGCCGCTGCAGGAAACCGAGACGGAGACGGATTGGGTTCGCATCGCGACCATGATGGGCGGCAAGGATATGGGCAGCCTGTTCATACCTGAAGTGAACGATGAGGTGTTGGTTGCCTTCCATTTGGGGGAGCTGCGGCAGCCTTTCGTTATCGGCATGCTGTGGAATCCGAAGAATAAGCCGCCGGCTCCGGCCGACAAGAACGATTTGCGGATGATCAAATCACGCTCCGGTCATGAGCTTTCGTTCAATGACAAGAGCGGTGACGAGAGCATTACCATTAAGACCAAGAAGGGCCAAATCATTGAGCTGAAAGATAAAGACGACAGCATCTCGATCGCCGACCAAAGCGGCAACAACAAAATTATGATCAAAGGCGGGTCGGCGAACGAAATCTCGATCGTCAGCCAAACGTCCAAGATCACCCTGAATGCCAAAGGGGACATCGGAATCGAGAGTACGAAAGAGATTAAAATTAAATCGACGATGATTAACATCGAGGCTTCAGCCAACATGGCGCTCAAAGCGGGGGCTATGCTGGATATCAAGTCGGACGGCATGATCAATATCAAAGGCAGCATGGTCAAAATTAATTAACGTTGGGAGCGTGGCAAGGTGTCGGAAGCATTTTTGGGACGAGGCTGGAAATTCCCCATTCAGGTCGATCCTGCGACAGGGCGAATTCGGATGTCCGAGTATGAAGAAGACATCGCCGAAGCGATCCGCGTGATTCTGGGCACGACACAGGGCGAGAGGGTCATGCGTCCGGGCTTCGGCTGCGGCGTGCAGGAATTTATTTTTGGCTTAACGGACGATACGTCCTTGCACCTGCTCGAAAGCAATATCCAAGAAGCGATCCGCAACTGGGAGCCCCGGGTACACGAAGTCGATGTGAAAGCCGTACCGGAAGCGGACGACCCGGGGAAAGTGATGATTCGCATCTCTTATCTCGTGCGGACAACGAACAATTTATTTAATCAGGTATATCCTTTTTATTTATATGAAGGCTCCAAGTAGAAAGGCAGCGGAAACGATGACGATACGTGCAAGAGAGGAGGTGGAATCGAGCGATGCAGCCTCCCAAAATTGATCCGAGAGAAATCCCCGATCTCATAGCGCAAATGAAGGAAATGGCGCCTTATTATACGCCGGAATGGCGGTTTACGCCGGAGAATCCCGATCCGGGATCGGCTTTGTTCCTGATGTTCGCGGATATGTTTCATGACAACATCAAGCGGTTGAACCGGGTGCCGACGAAAAATCTCATTGCGTTCCTCAACATGTTCGACGTCACCCTGCTCCCGGCGCGTCCGGCAACCGGGTACTTGACTTTTGCGCTCAATGAGGGCACGAAGGAATCGGTGTTTATCTCCGCAGGGACACAGGTGGCGGCCTCCAGCGAGGACGGCAATATTTTGTACGAAACGGCGCGCAGCGTATTGCTGACACCTGCTCAACTGACGGATGCGTATGTGACAAGCCGTAAACAGGATAAGATCGTTCGCGTTTCCGAAGATTTCCTGGCGGCGTCCAGACAGGGCTTGGCTTCTCCGACGACGTTATTCCGGTTGCAAGGCGATAATTTGCAGGAGCATGCCCTATTTCTGGAGCACAGCGCTCTCTTCACCTTATTCAGCACCGCGCGTATCGAAATCGAATTCCGCAATTCCAAGAGGCGCTTCGACGAGCTGGCGATGTCCAGCCAATTGGCGGACGGCACGCTGACGGAGTGGTTGTATGCCACGGCAGAAGGATGGGTGCCGTTTGACCGGGTCGAGGCCAAAGGCAACAAAGTGATTTTGTTGAAGTCGCGTGACGGCGAACTTATCGCGAGCGAAGTCAACGGAGTCGAAGGGCACTGGATTCAGTGCCGTCTGAAACCGCTGCTGACCGGCGGGAAGACGCTGGCGGACAGCCGCTTGTCCATGGACCATATTTCGTTCAAAACGGATTATGAAGACGCGCTCGATGCCGGCGGCATTCAACCGGATCTCATGTTCTATAACGACATTGCTGCTGATCCGGGCGGATTTTATCCGTTTGGCGATCAGTTCGCACTGTACGGCTCCTTTTACATCGGAAGCAAGGAAGTATTCACGAAGAGGGACGGCGATATTCAGCTCAGCTTCGGACTTCGGGCGATTGAGAACCGTTTCGGACCGGACCTTACGGAAAATATCGATTGGAAGCTGGTCATGAAGAAGTCCAAGTTCGATAAGCCGCCTGTTGTCCACGTGACCGTTCTGCAAGTTGTCTGGGAATATTGGAACGGAGCGACTTGGGTGCGGCTTGAAGTAGGCAAGGAAGCGGAGAAGTTGTTTTACTACCCGCAGCAGGAGAAGGTGCGCAAGGAGATTCAATTCCGCTGTCCGCAAGATTTGGAGTCCACCTACGTGAACGGTAATGAGAACTTCTGGATACGGGCGCGGGTTCTGCATATTGAGAATGCCTACGTTGCGCAAGCGGTATATTTATCCCCGTGGATGGATGACGTCTCCATGACATACCGGTATGACGACCGGCTGTATCCCGCAGAGCGCTGCTTGGCTCTGAACAACACCGTGTTCGAAGACCGGACGAGACACAGCAGGCAGTTGGATGGCGGGTTCGAGCCGTTCCAACCGCTGGAGGGCAGACATCCTGCTCTGCATCTGTGTTTCAACACGGCTCCTGTGAAAGGACCGATTTCCCTATACGTCTCGGTGAAGCAGCAGCGGTTTGCAGAGCAGGATTTGCCTATGCTGGAATGGGAGTATTTGCGGTCGGGCTTGATGCCTGGACAGCCTTCCGAATGGGTCGCCCTCAAAGTTATCGACGGAACGAACGGGATGACGCAGAGCGGAACGGTGCAGTTCGTAGGACCTTCGGATTTTGCCGGCGAAGCTTTGTTCGGCAGCGACGGATACTGGATTCGCGCCGTGAATCGGGACGATAAATACGATGATAGCGAAGGGCGCATCCTGATTCCGACGGTACGCGGACTCTATATGAACACCGTACAGGTGCTCCAGCAGGAGACGATTACCGGGGAAGTTCCCGAGGCGAAGGGACTGGATGAGACGGAGTACCAGCTCAGCCGCACCGGGATCGTAAGCGAGGAAGTATGGGTGGATGAGACGGAGTTCGTGACGGAAGAGGAAATCGCCGAGTCCGAACGCAGCGGCATGCCGCTTATGGATATATCCCGCGACTCCGAGGGGAATTTGCTGCAGGTCTGGGTGCGCTGGACACCGGTTCGGCAAATGGCGGATTCCGGCAGCCGGGACCGGCATTATAGGATTGACCGGACCTTCGGCCGCATTCGCGTGGGTGACGGGGTGCATGGCATGCATCCGCCCAAGGGCGGCTTGGAGCAGCTGAAGGTCACCTATCAGGTCACATCGGGCCAAGTCGGCAATGTCGGCGCCCGGGAGATTAACCAGATGCAGGATTCCATCGCTTTCGTCGGCGAGGTCTACAATCCGGAGCCGGCTTCAGGCGGCTGTGCGGCTGAGAAGCTGGAGTCAGCCTTGCAGCGCGGGCCGGAGATGCTGAAACACCGCGACCGTGCGGTCTCGGCCAAAGATTACGAATGGCTGGCGCGCGAAGCGTACCCGAACATTGCCAAAGTGAGTTGTATCGCGAACCGGAACGCCTATATGCAGAAGGAAATCGGCGCCATGACGCTCGTCGTGCTGCCGAAGGAAGGCCAGCAGGGAAGCTCTGCCTTCCCGGAGCTGAAGAAGCAAGTCGAAAGGTATATCATTGAGCGGGCTTCGAGTCTCGTGGCTTTCCCCGAACGGCTTCAAGTGATCGAGCCGGTTTATATGGAGATTTCCGTATCGGCCATCGTGGCCGTTGAAGGGATGGACGCCGTCGTCGCGACGGAAATTCAGGCGATGGAGAAGCTGACGCGCTTCCTCGATCCGCTTACCGGCAATTTCGACGGGAAGGGCTGGGCGATCGGCCAGCAGATTCATCCGTCCGTCTTCTATGCACTGCTGAAGACGATTCGAGCGATCAGTCATGTCGAGAAGCTGTACATGACCGTTTATAAGCTGGAGGACGGAGAGCGTACCGAGCTGGATGTGAACCGCCTTCCGGCGCTCCCGCACGGCATTATCGTCAGCGGTAAGCACAAAGTGGTTGTGAATGCTTTGTAGTGTTGGCGTGGGCGTTGGCGGTGTTGGTGGCGGAACGCATGGAGACGAAGAGACTAAGTAATCAGGGGAGGTGAGCACAAGTGCTGCCAATTCCAAATTTGGATGACCGGATGTTTGAGCAGATGGTGATGGAGGCGCGGAAGTCGATTTCGAAGTTATATCCGGAATGGACCGATGAGAACGAGCATGACCCGGGCATTACGCTGCTGGAGTTGATGTCATGGATGACCGAGATGCAGCAGTATTACTTGAACCGGATTACGGAGCGCAACGAGCGGAAGTTCCTGAAGCTGCTCGGCATTCGTCCGCGAGAGGCGGTATCGGCCGTTTGCGACGTAGCTTTCGCCGGGGGGGAGCAGCTTCTTGTGCTCCCTAAGGGCACGCCGCTGCAAGCGATGGATCAGCGCTTCGAGACGCTGCGCACGGTGCAGCTTGTGCCCGCTGCGCTGGAGAAGGTGCTGGTGCGCACGGAGACCGCTGCCGCCGATTATTCCTCGAATAACCATGCGAGAATCGCTTATTATGCTTTCGGGCCCGAAGCGGGCAAAGGGGCGCATCTGTATTTGGGCTTCGACCGGCCGCTGCCGGCAGAGACGGAAATTTCTCTGTCGTTCAAGCTGTATGACCGCTATCCGGTCAGCTTGACTCATGGGATGAACCAGGCGGCGCCGATCATTTCGTCCGCCAAAGTGGCCTGGTCGTTCGCGGGGGCGGGACAAGTCGCCGAGGGGCGGCATGGGCAGAGCGAGAGCTGGCTGCCCGTCGAGCTGATCAGCGATACCACGGTCCATCTGTCGCAGAGCGGCGAAGTGCGTTTCCGCGTCGCTTCCGAGATGAAGCCGATGGCTCTATATCCGGCGGATGACCGCAGCCGGTACTGGGTGTGCTGCACGCTAGAGGAAGAAGGCTATGAGCTGTCGCCGAAGATCGAGCGGGTAAGCCTGAACGCCGTGCAGGCGGCGCAGCAGGAGACGCTCAGCGAGGTGACGGCGTTCAACTCTTCCGGCGAGCCGGATCAGAGCTTCGAGGTCAGCACGCACCTTGCTTATAACGGCCTGCACACCGTGCAGGTGCAGGATGAGCAAGGGCGCTGGCGCGATTGGCATATCGTCGCCGAGCTGGAGGATTACGGACCGGACGATCTCGTCTGCCTGCTGCTGCAGGATTCGGTCCGGCGCACGACCCGTCTGCGGTTCGGCGACGGGGTGAACGGCAGTATCCCGCCGCAAGGCGCGCAGCGGGTGCGGCTCATCGCCTACACGGCCGAGTTCGATTACGCCCGTTACGTCGGGGGCAGCAAAGGTCTGCCTGCGCAGACCTTCGAGATCATGCGCGGCCGCACGTTCAAGCCCAGCAGCATGCTGCTGCAGGTCGGCTACCGGCCGCGCGGAGAACACAGCGTCGTCTGGGACGACTGGCAGTCCGTGGATGACTTCGACAATTCGAAGTCCACGGACCGCCATTACGTCTACGACGCCGCCGCAGGTACGATCCGCTTCGGCAATAACGAAGCGGGGCTTACCCCGCCCAAGTCCGTGGAACCGAACATTCGGTTCATTGCGCTGCAAGCGGGCGGGGGCGAGCGGGGCAACGTGAAGGACGGACTCGTGACCGGCTTCACGGAGGAGCCCGGCGTGAGCGTGACGAATCCGTTTCCGGCGCGGGGCGGCCTGGAAGCGGAGACGCTCACGCAGGCGAAGCTGCGCGTCCGGCGCGAGCTGGACACGCCGACCCGGGCCGTGACCGGCGTGGATTATGAGCGGATCGCTTCGGCGACGCCGGGGCTGCGCGTGGCGCGGGTGAAGGCGATTCCACTGTATAAGCCCGGCATGCGGGATTACCCGAAGGTCAAGGCTCCTGCGCAGATGACCGTTGTGGTCGTGCCTTATAGCGAGAGCGATAAGCCGAAGGCGAGCCAAGGCTTCCTGCAGACGATCAAAGGCCACTTGGACAGGCATCGGCTCTTGACAACGGAGCTCCACGTCATTCCGGCGGCATACATCAAAATTACCGTACACGCCGTCGTGGTGATGGAGCCCAAGTACAAAGGCGAACAGCGCCGCATCATCCAAGAGCTGAGGCTGCTGCTTCAGCCGATGGACCATGGCCAAGGCTCCGAAGGGTGGCGTTTTGGCCGAACGGTGTTCAAAGGCGATATTTACGGGGTGATCTCCCGCATCAAAGGCGTAGTCTATGTGCAGGACCTGTGGCTGGACGCCGAAGGGACAGGCTTTCATAAGGACGGCGCCGGCGATATTCATATCCCGCCCTATGCGCTGGTGTACTCCGGCAATCATGAGGTGGAGACGATCAGTCAGGCCGATTTGTAACAAGATCGGCAAACAAACAGATGAGCGGTTCAGTGCCAAGCATGGGGGTGCTGGGGCATATGGGCCGCCATGTCGAACGCGCAAGTATTACATAGAAATCAGAAGCGAGGTGACGAACGATGCAGGATGGGCAAACGTTTTTCTCATTAAATAAACCGCTTGACTGGGAACAGGGCTATGAGGCTAACATTCATATGCAGCCCAATGGCTTTTCGATCCGGCAGACGGAAAAATACAGTATTCATCGCATCGTTCGCACAGACGAGCTCGAAGGCGTTCATCCGGTCTTCGAGATGACGGTCGGAGGCGGCAGGAAGCTGATCATGCTGGACGAGGCTGCGAATGTGTGGGTGTACGATGATCAGAGCCGCCATCTGGAATCGTTGTTCCGTCACGGCCATGGACTGTTCAGCAACAAAGCGAAGCTGGCTTCCATGTCCGATCTTCTCGTGATAGCCGACAGCGACCGGGCATCGGAAAGACGGCTGGCGGTCTACTCTCTCTCCAACGGTCAAACGATGTGGGCGGCGGGGGACTGGCAAGGATTGGAACTGTTACCACTTACGGTGAACGCGAAGCTGGGGTCGAAGATTACGTTCTATGTAACAATTCCTTTGGATATTGAGGTTGGTATGAATGGAAGTCCGGTGATTCCCAAGGGCGGCAGGATCGGCGTCCTGGAATGGAGCTCGGCAGGGGAAGTCATTCGCGTATATGAGCATGACTCGCTCCGAATGGAAGAAGCGGTGGAACCCGCTGCGCTGGAGGGGCGTTATTTTACCGCTGCCGCAGACGGCACACTGGCTCTTCTGGACGCAGAACTCAGAACGGTTACCGTTTTTCATGAGGACGGCCGGGACCCGCTGCACTTTCCGTTGGAGCAGGAAGGGCGTTATGCTGGTATTTCCATTGATACGAATCATAATCTCTATATAGGGGACAGCGGATATGCCCAGCAGGAGGGGGTAACGGAGCGCTTTATTCTCAAATACCGCGGGAATGGCGAGCTCTTCGATAAAGTGACGAATTTCCGGGGACGTACGGATACGCTGATGCATGACAGCCGGAACAGGCTGTATGTGTTTGACCGGATGAGCGGTCAAATCACGCTGCTCGACCTCCGCAGCCGCACGATGCTGCTGGAAGGAACGCAGCTGCCGGAGGCCGTCTATTTCTCTAGCGAGCTGGATACGACCGAAACGGAGACGGAATGGCACAAAATTAGGCTGGAAGCGGACATCCCGGAGGAGACGCAGGTTCGCTTTTCCTATTTTACCTCGGATGATAGCGAAGGGTTGGTTGACGGGGACTACGTAAACTATACAAGCTATTTGACGGATCCGGACATTAGCGTGAGGGAGAAGCTGCGGGCTACGCGCGATCTCTGGTCGGAGCCGATCCTCAATCCGAAGGATGCGCTGCTCATGAACGCCAAGGGACGCTATCTCTGGTTCAAAATGGAACTCATCGGCAGCGAGCAAAAGTCGCCATACATTCGTAAACTGCGGGTCTACTACCCGAGGACATCGCTCATCGCTTATTTGCCGCCGATCTATCAGCAGGATGAGGAGCATAGTCCTTTCTTGGAACGCTTCCTCGCGATGTACAGCACATTCTTCGATGATATGGAAGACCAGATCGACCATATCTCCGCTCGTTTCGATCCGGACGCGGTGTCCGGGACGTACTTGGAGTGGCTCGGCAGATGGCTGGCCATCACCGACCATGAGGCGTGGGGGGAGAAGAAGCTGCGGGAGCTGATTAAGATGGCTCCTGTGCTTTACCAATTGCGCGGCACCCGCGAGGGGCTGATCCAAATGCTGCGGATTTACACAGGTACGGACCCCTTTTTGCTGGAGTATTTTCAGTTCAAACAGATGCAGGAGTCTTCGGAACTGCGGCAGCTTTTTGCCCAGCTGTATGGGGATAATCCCTATTGTTTCTGTGTTATGCTGAAGCCGGAAGTGGTGCGCACCGACGCGCAGCGGCTCACCATCGAGCAGATTATCGAGGACCAGAAGCCGGCCTACACCGAAGGCAAGCTGATCGTTCTGCAGCCGTGGATGTACGCGGATATGCATACGTATCTGGGCATTAATACTTACTTATCTGAGCCGACGTTATTGACGCTCGACCAGCGCTCCTCGATGCCTTACAACACGGTGCTGATCGATGTGGATCGCGATAAACGCATGGATATACATACACGTTTGGAACTGGATTCGGAGATCGAGTAAGCGACATCCACTTTGAATCGAAATCGAAATGAGCCTAGGAAGGTGAGGGGAACCGTATGAAGAAAACACGCTATTACCCGTTTGAACGCAACCGGTATTTTTATGGAAAGCTGCTGACGGTCAGGGATTTTGAGTCGGAGCAAAAGTATTTCAATGACAAGCGCAGAATGATGAACCGTCTCCTGCACGGATCCGGCGTGTTGACCGGACTGCAGGTCGTAGCCGTTGACGAGAAGTCGGTATCCGTCGAAATGGGAGCGGCGATCGATGCGCTTGGCCGGGAAATTGTCGTGCCTTCGCCGATGACCTTGAAGCTCTCGATGATGGATGGATTCAGCAACAACGAGTATGCCAAGAACGTTTATCTCTGTATTGCTTATGACGAGAAAGAAAAAGAACCCGTTCACGCGGTCGCCAACTCCTCCGTCCGTTCGGATGAAATTAACGACTACAATCGCGTGCTCGAGAGCTACCGGCTCTTCATCCGCGAAGATGCGCCGGACCCGGCTCAGCTGCCTCTGGCCAATTTGACGGATCAGACGATTGTGCTGTATCAAGATAAGCATCTGCGGGTGCTCCAAACAACACCGCGTTACGTGAACCCGGGCCAATTGTTTGAGATGAAGCTGCGCTTCGAGAAAACGTTGAAGGCAGGGCGCATCTCATTCCAATATGAACTGGCCGCTAACCGCGTTGAAGCGTTGGAGGGCAATTCGATTCAGTTCGAAGAGCCGCAAGACGCGCAAGAGAGCGAGTACGAAATGAAAGTGCTCCTGCGTGCGGACAGTACGGTCGGCGTGAAGGCTTCGGTTGGCGTGCAAATCGGCACGGCCGCGTTGAAGCTGGACGATAGACAGTTAGAACTGCACGCACAAGCAGCAGGAGAGATTCAGATTATCGGCGAAGCCTTGCGGGAGCGCCTGATGACCGATTTCGTGAAGCAATCGCTGGAGGCTTCCTTGGAAGCGCCGTCGGAGCCGTGCATTTATTTGGCCAAAATTTGCCTCATCCAAGTCGGACCGACGTACGTAATCGAGAGCGTTGAGCAAGTGCCGTTCGGCGAGTACGTATACAACTCATCGGTGATGTACAGATTGGCGCAATCCAATGAGTACCGTGATGAGACGGCCGGCCAGTTCGTGACGAAGTCCAAGGTGAAAACGTTGGCCCCGGGACAGCAGCCGGAGTTTAAAGTGAATTATAATAAAGCGATCAGCGAGCTTTCGTTCGATCTTGGCATTCCGGCAGGCGGTGGAAGCGGTATTGCCGGTATCGTCAGCGGTGTCGTGGACATTCCGGTGGAGCCGTTCACGAAGATTTCGGTATCGCCATTCGGGAAGGCGACGAAGAGCTTCTTCTCCGGCGAAATCGCGCATGGGCTGGGCGAGGGCAATGTGCTCATCATTACGAGCCTGGAGGAGAGCAGCGATGACGCATTCTCTGACATGCTGTCCAGCGGAGCGCGTGTGTATGGCGGGGCTTCGGATGTGTTCAAAGGCACCGAGTTCGAGCCGGATGCGCCGGAAGTGAAGATCGGCACGATCGCTTATCCGCAGAAGGGAACCTTCCGGATCGGTGTGAAGGTGCAGCAGTCGTCCGAGCCTGCGAACGTGCGGGTACGCTGGTGGGCGTACAGCACGGAGATGGCGGGAGCGGCCTCCGCGGGCAGCGGCTCGCTGGACGAAGCGTTGTCTGCGCTGCGTGAAGCGGCTTCGGCTGGGAGCAACGAGGCGGAGTAATTTGAAGGTGTTGCCGGGCTTTGCCGGCTTTTGCGCTAGCAGAGATGGGAATTGGAATGGGGACCTCTAGTTGAGAGGTCCCCTTTTTATTCTGATTTAACAGTGGCTCATATGCAGGCTTGCGGATAATCTGTGCGATATTTCGAATAGAATTGCCGGTTACAGCGGGTTGAGGGCAAATTGTATGCTGTTTTTCATATAGATTTATCGATTTTATCGTTTTAAGGGGAAATCTATGCGATTTTTCATATAGAATCAGGCAGGGGTGTGCGGGAAGCAGTCGTGCATGTAGATACCGCAGAAACTGGCGAGCCCGAAGCAGGCAGCGGTGCATGTAGATAGCGCAGAAACTGGGTGAACTCGCAGCAAGCCACCGCAGAAACCGGGTGAACTCAAAGCAGCCAGTGTGGTGCATGTAGATACCACAGAAACGGGGTAAACTCGAAGCAGCCAGGGGTGCATGTAGATACCACAGAAACCGGGTGAACCCGAAGCAGGCAGCGTGCATGTAGATACCACAGAAACTGGGTGAACTCGTAGCAGCCAGCCTGCATGTAGATACCACAGAAACTGGGCGATCCCGAAGCAGGCAGCGGTGCATGTAGGGATACCACAGAAACCGGGTGGACCCCATGTAGCCAGCGGTGCATGTATGTTACTACAGAAACTGGAGACCCCGGAGCTAGCTGCAACACAATCCAGAATTACATGGAAGCCGATCTAGCAGGGTTCTGGGCTTGAGCGTTCGCGAGATGACCTCTCGTTCCTTCGCGTCTCCCGTCAAATGTGAAATAAAAAACGACGCAAATAATCGCGGCTAGCCCGGCAAGCACAAGGCTGATGTTGCTGAAAACAGAGCCGACCGCATCCCGATATAGCGGATTCCAGCTCGGCATCCCGCCGGCTCCAAGGTCGACGGCTTTGCTGTACAGGCCAATTGCAATGCCCTGTGCGATGAAGTTAACCATGGCGAGCATGCCCATGCCTACTCCGGCTTGTTCGGGCGGCAGTGTTCGGGACACCGAGTTCGACACGGCGATGACCATGAAGGACTGTCCGACGTTACCTAGAATAAGCAGAGCGGCGATCACAAGCGGAGAGCTTCCGGTGAACGTCGAAAGCAGTACAAAGAAGCCGAACAGCAAGCCTGAAGCGGTATAAGCGACAAAACTGTTGCCGCGAATATCCGCAAGCTTGCCGCCTTTGCGTCCGAAAATAGCGGCGGCCGCAGCAGCCGGAACCATGGCGAAGCCGATCCAGATGGAAGGCAGCTGCTGCACATGGGTCAACAGCAGCGGGCTGAGCACATAGAGGGAACAGCAGGTCCCGTTCACGAGGAAGGAGATGCTCAGCCCCAGCGTATATTTGCCGTGCCGGAAAAGCTGCGGCGCAATGAAAGGGTCCTTCGCGCTGCAGACGCGAGCGACGAAAAGGCCCAGGCCCAACGCTCCGCCGAGCAGCAGCCAAGCGCCTTCGCTCACGCTGAGCAGAAGCATGGCGATCGTAATGGCTAGCAAACCGCCGCCGATCCAATCGAAGGTACCGGCGATGACCGGGCGCTGCTCATCTTTCAAATATTTGCGGTATAGCGGGAGCACCGCCATCACGAGCAGCGGCACCGCGAACAGCCAGCGCCAATGGAAGACGCTGACGATGGCCGCTGCGACGACGGGACCGAGCGCGTTGCCGAAGGCCAGCCCGACTGCGGTCAAGCCCAGGGCGGCACCCCGCCGCTCCGGCGCGAAATAGCGCAGTGGGATGATCATCGCAATCGCCGGAATGACCGCGGCTCCCGCAGCTTGCAGGCATCGTCCGGCGAGGGCCATGGCGAATGATTGCGAAGCCAGCCCAAGGAGCGAGCCGGCTCCGAATAAGAGCAGCCCGAAGGTGACGAGGCTTCGCAGCGGATACCGGTCGGCCAGCTTCCCATAGGTGACGGCGCCGACCGCGTAGATGAGAATATAGGCCGAGGAGAGCCAGCTCACCTGAGACAGGCTTAGCGAGAACTGTTCGCTAATCTTGGGCAGAGCGATGTTGAACATGATGCCTGTCATCATGGAAATCGTCAGTGTGAACATCAGAACGCGCATTAATTGCTTACTGTTGTTAGGCACCTGAAACCACATCCTTATCTTCAGTATGACTGTCAGTACTGACTGACAATTTGGTCTTAAAAAAACTAGGGCTTCAAGGCCCTAGCAAAAACTTTGACACTCTCTTCAATGAACGGCTCGAGGCCGATGGTGGAGTAGTTCGTGCGGCTGTCAAGATCGTTCATGAACGCGCCGAACTGCATCATCATGAAGGAGAAGGCGTGCATCTCCGGTTGGTCGGATCGGATGCTGCCTCTTACGGCCATCTCGATGAAGTAGTCCGTCAGGAACTCCAGCAGCTGGCGTGGGTGCCTCTGGGTTCGTTCGCGAAAACCGGGCAGGTCCTCTTTGAGGGAGATTTGGATCATTTTACGGTTGCGGTTCATAATGTCGTGATACGACTTCGTAATAAGCAGCAAATCGTCCTCGAGCTCCCATACCAGCTTCTCCGCGAAAAGTTTTTTCATCTCCTCGGCATAGTGGTACCGATCAAAGGCTGCTTCCAGCAGCTTCTGCTTGCTGCCGAAGTGACGAAACAGCGTCTTCTCGCTCAAACCTGCGGCCGCCGCGATCTCAAGGGTCGTGACGCCGTTATAACCTTTCTCAGCGATTAAATGGATCGCGGCCATTTGAAGCTTATCGCGGCTACCGAGGTTGCTGGCGTCCATGAAATTCCTCTCCCGAATCAATGTCAGTGCTCACTGACATCATCATATGCGTTGCGATCGGCGCTGTCAACCCCAAATTCCGATGAGCAGGATCCCGATTGTAATTAAGATCGAGCAAATAATCCGCAGCCTGCCCTGCTTTTCTTTGAGGATGACAATGCCCAGTATCGTAGCGAATACGGTGCCGATCTCCCGAATCGGTGAGATATGGGCGACCGGCGCATATTTCATAGCGAAGAGAAACAGCAAGTAGGAACCGGGATTCAGAATCGCTCCAATCAAAATAATCCGAAAGTTCAGCTTCCATTCTAGCTTCAACTGCTTCGAGGCGATGACGATGGGGGTCAGCGCTGCGACGAAGCCGATATTCGTAACCTCGAGTAGAGAGATCGCGGAGATATGCTGCAGATTCAGCTTATCGACCAGTACATAGCAGGTCGTGCACAGGCCGACGCAAAGCGCCATGAGGAATGGCTTAACTGTGCCGTATTCTCCAGCTTGGTTTGCATGTCTGCGTGAGAAAATTCCGCTCAGTGATAGAAACCCGGCGATCATGCAGAGGAGCCCAAGCCAACCGAACCACGATAAGGACTCGCGCAAGAATAGTACACCGACAATAGGAATTAATAATGTGCTGGTACCTCGCATAATCGGATAAATTTGTGATAAGTCCCCCATATTGTACGTGCGCGAGAGCAAAAGCGCATAAATGCTTTGTAAAGCCGCCGACAGCAGCAGCAATCCGTAGGAAGGCAGAGATAAGGGATGAAGCCATAGCTCTCTTATCAGATACGGCAGCAAAATAATCGTGGTCACCATGAGGATGGACCACAGGAAGACGCTTTTGTTGCGGCTTCTCTTCGTAAACAAGCTCCAGATGGCATGTGTGAGGCCGGAAGCTATGACAAGCAGTATTGATACGATAACCAAGCCATCATCTCCAAACGAATCAAATCCATCAAGCGCCCGGCTTATGCTCGGGCTGTTCTCTTACGACGGTGCCGTCTTCCAGACGCAGCCATGTTTCGAAAGCGCGCTCGTCCTGCCGAAGCCGGATCATGCGAGCGCCGCGCGGGAAGCCTTCCTGGCCGTATGTATTGTAGCCGGTCGCTCTGCCGTAGCACAGCCGGATGCCGTGCAGCTCGCCCCAGTAGTCGTTGATGTGATCATGCCCGCAGAACGTGCCGATCACATCGCCTCTCTCAGCCATCGCAGCGAACAAGCCCGAGTTAACAGGCGGGCAGCACACATTCTCCAGCTTGTTCCCGTAGCAGGTCGAGGTGTACCATGCTTGCTGATATTCCGGCAGCGGAATATGGAAGAATGCGAGCGCCGGCAAATCTCCGCCGGCATGCGAAGCTTCCTTATACCAGGCGATTTGATCGCTGCGGATCCAATCGTAACCTTTGATATGGGACACTGGGGACATTTCGCCTGAGTCCAAAAAGACCAGCCTGGCGGCGTCCTGCCCATCGGCTCCGCGAATCGTCAGCGTATAGTTCCCTACGCCGTGAACCTCAACCGGACCGCGTTGAGTAACGGTATGCGGCAGCTTCAGCACCGCGTCCATCAGCTCCTCGCGCGTGACGATGGACTCCGTGTCGTGGTTACCGAACACGACGGCCCACGGAATGCCCCGGTCGACCGCAGCCTGGACGGCTTCCCGGAACGCTTGGAGCGGCTGCTTGCAGACGGGCTCGCCGGGTTTAACGTAGCCGGTATATATAACGTCGCCCGTAAAGACGACCAAGTCCGGCCGCTCGCTATCAAGCACATCGTCCATCAATCTGCGCGTCTGCTGATCGAGCGCGCCGCCGTCCTGCCAATGCAAGTCGGTAAATTGTGTAATGGTGAAAGTCCGGTCATCGCGAAAGCTAAGTGAATGCTGCATGGAAATAACCCTCCGTTTGCCTATTTGGCGATTGTTTTCTTGTGGTTTTATATTAATTTGTTGTTGTTTGTTGACAATTGTATATGCGGTTTCCTGTACTGTCAATGAGCAATTTTTGCGCCGTCCTAATCACAAGAATCGTCCATTTCGTCAAAAAAGATCATTTACTATTTGGTCCAAATCCCATACTTTTAAAAAAGGACTAATTCTGCTTTGAAGAGAGGATGAACGCACTGTGTCAGATCTTAAGTATGAATTGCGCTGCCTGAATTCGCTTGCGAAAGTGCTGGCTCACCAAGAGCCCGATTCCCGTTATGAGCTTCAGAAGGCCTCGCTTCTCGGCAATGAAGTATTCTCGTTTCAAGTCGCTTACCGGTCGGAGAAGCTTCTGAAAGGTGTTGTGCTGGCAATTGCAACCCCACTGTCCCCTGCTGTAACGGTCCGTCAAGTCGGACTCGCTCCCAGCGAACTTACCATGTATGGGAATCACGATGGGTATATTCTCAGCGAGCAGCCGGGGCTGTACCCGGACCCGTTGCTGCCCGTCGAGGCGGGCGGGGCTACGGCTCTACCCGGATGCTGGGGCTCCTTCTGGGTGACGATCGACCTTCACGGCCAGTCGCAATCCCCGGGCTTGTATCCCGTGGTTCTCTCGCTATGCGCAGCGTCTGGCATAGAGCTGGGCACAGTCTCTATCGAGCTTGAAGTGTTAAGCGCTTCCTTGCCGGAGCAGAAGCTGATCCGGACAGAATGGTTTCACACAGACTGTTTGGCAAACTATTATCAGGTAGACGTATTCAGCGAAGAGCACTGGAGAAGGATCGAGCAGTATGTGAAGACGGCGGTCAAGCAAGGCGTCAATATGCTGCTGACGCCGCTGTTCACGCCGCCGCTCGATACGGAGGTCGGAGGCGAGCGGACGACCGTGCAGCTGGTCGGAGTGGAGCGGGACGGGCAAGCGTACCGGTTTGATTTCACACTGCTGGACCGATGGATTGCGCTCGGTGATCGCTGCGGGGTGAAATATTACGAGTTCTCGCACCTGTTTACACAATGGGGCGCACAGTTTGCCCCGAAGATTATGGCGACAGAGCAAGGGCAGCAGAAGCGAATTTTCGGCTGGGAGACCGATGCCATGGGAGATGAATACGGCTCCTTCCTCGAAGTCTTCCTGCCGGAGCTGGATCGCTACATCCAGGAGCGGGGGCTTGCAGGTCGGGTATTCTTCCACGTCTCGGATGAGCCGTCGGTGGAGCAATTGGCGTCATACCAGGCAGCCAGCGCCAAACTGAGTCAATTCCTTGGTCACTATCCGACGTTCGATGCGCTCTCGGACTATGAATTTTATGCGCACGGTCTCGTTAACACGCCGGTTGTGGCGAATAATCACATCGACGAATTCATTGCGCAGGGCGTCGACAATTTGTGGACTTACTATTGCTGTGCGCAATTTAAGCGAGTGTCGAACCGCTTCTTTGTTTTTCCATCGGAGAGGAACCGGATAATCGGTTTTCAGCTGTATAAATTTAAGATTAAAGGTTTCCTGCATTGGGGTTATAATTTCTGGTACTCCCAGTACGCCCGCAAGATGGTGAATCCGTTCGTTCAGACCGACGCGGACCGGTCGTTCCCGTCCGGCGATGCCTTCCTGGTGTATCCCGGCGAAGACGGCCCTATTGAATCGATTCGGATGGTCGTCTTCTATGAAGCTTTGCAAGACGTAAGGGCGCTGGAGAAGCTGGAGAGCCTGATCGGCCGCGAAAGCACGGTCAATTTGATCGAAGAAGGTCTTGATCAACCGCTAACCTTCAGTGAATATCCGCATGATCCGCAGTGGCTCATCGGCAAACGTGAGCAGATCAACCAGCTGGTCGCCGCACGTTAACGCGTTGACAGCATAACCTCCTGCTTATACACTAGATGAAAAACAACATGAATCATCACCATGTTGCCATCATCGGTCATAGGCGGGAGGTTATTTATGTCGTTAACATTCGAGGACCGCAGGGTGAAGATCCTGAATCACTTGGAGTTGGAAGGGAAGGTGCAGGTCCTTCATTTGTCGGAGCTGCTTGGCGTTTCGACGGAAACTGTCCGGCGGGACTTGGACCGGCTGGAGAAGGAGGGCAAGCTCCGCAAAGTGTACGGGGGCGCGGTCAAAATGCGCATGGAGCTTGTCGAGCCGCCCTTCGTCAGACGGACGCAGATCATGAAGAAGGAGAAGGCGGCGATCGGCAGGGCAGCGGCTTCGCTCGTGCAGGACGGCGAAACGATTATGCTCGATAACAGCACGACGACGATCGAGATGCTGCCTTATTTGAAGGAGCGCAGCAATGTTACCTTAATTACGCATTCCGTGCCCATTCTGAATATGGCGATGGAGCTGTTCGAAGGCAGAATCATCTTCCTGGGCGGCGAAGTGAATGTGGAGTACAAGGCGGCAACCGGCGCGCTGACCGACCAAATGCTCGATCAATTCAAGGTGAACAAAGCATTCATTTCTGTAGGCGGCATCTCGCTGGCAGACGGCATCACGGACTTCCATCTGGCGGAAGCGGTCATCTCCAGGAAGATGATGCAGCGCTCGGAGGAGGCGATTCTTATGGCCGACCATTCCAAATTCGGCATGTCGACCTTCGCCCGGGTGGCCAAGCTGGACGAAATCTCAATGCTGATCACCGATTCGGGTTGTCCGAAGGAATGGATCGATACGATACAAGGGCTGGGCATTGAAGTGCTGATCGCCGAATAATTCATAGAATCGCTACCGAACCGTGGGCTGAAGCGGCGAAGGAGCGATTTTTTCTTTGTCCGGAAGGGCATTCTCATAAAAAGAAGATGCTGCAAATAGAAGCGATACTCACCATTCCTAAGAAAACAATACGACTCAAAAATAAGCGATATACGGCAGCCGCATGGGCCATGTATGCTTCATTCACAGGGCTAATCCGCAGCGCGGCTTAAGCGCCGGACTATTAACCAACATCAAGGGGAGTGTTTCTATGAGAAGAAATACAGCATGTAAAGTGCTTCCTGTACTTGCCTCCGTGCTCGTACTATCGCTTGTAACCGCTTGTGGCAATTCAGGAGCTAATAAAGAGACGGGCGGGAGCAATGCTCCGGCTGCTACGACGGCTTCCAACAATCCGGTGAAGGTGACCATGTGGACGCCGATGAATCCGAATGCCAAAGCGGTCGTCAAGAGCTTGAACGAGCTTCCGATGGTTCAGGAATGGGCGAAGAAAACGAATGTGACGTTCGAATTCCAGCATTCCTCCGGGAACACGCCGCAAGATGACGTTCAACAATATGGCGTTATGGTCGCTTCCAACAACTTGCCGGACTCCATGCTGTGGAACTGGAACAGCGTGCAGGGCGGTACGGCCAAAATGTTCAAGGACGGCACGATCATTAAGCTCAATGATTTGATTGAGAAAAACGCTCCGAATTTGAAAAAAATTCTCGACGCCAACCCGCAGATCGCCAAACAAATTAAAGCGGACAATGGCGACATCTATGCCCTGCCTCACCTGAAGGTCGGCCAGTACGGTCAGTACAAGACGTTCAGCGGCATGGTGATCCGCCAGGATTGGCTGGAGGAGCTTGGACTTCAAGCGCCGGAAACGATCGATGAGTGGGAAACGGTGCTGCGGGCATTCAAAGAGAAGAAGGGCGTCATTCCTTTCACATTGAATAAAAGCTATCCGCTTTCGTTCGCTGATTTCGCAGGTGCGTACGGCGTCGCGGGGATGTCCACGATTGCCAATGCGAGCTCCTTCTACGTCGATGGCGGCAAAGTGAAGTTCGGCCCTACGCAGCCGGAGTTCAAGCAATATTTGGCGACGATGCAGAAATGGTACAAGGAAGGTCTGATCGATCCGGACTTTGCGTCCAACGATACCAAAACGATGGATGCGAAGATTACTTCCGGCAAAGCGGGAGCGTTCTACGGCTTCATCGGCGGCAGCATCGGCACCTACACGCCGGCGCTGCAGAAGACGGATCCGAAAGCGAAGCTGGCGGCCGTGCAGTATCCGGTCCTTAAGAAAGGCGACGAGCCGAAATTCGTGCAAGCTTCTTGGGAGTATGACAATATCGGCACCGTCATTACGAGTACGAACAAGCATGCGGCGGAGACGGTCAAAGCGATCGACTACCTGTACAGCGATGAAGGTGCGATGCTGAAAAATTTCGGGATCGAAGGCCAAACGTTCACGAAGGTGGACGGCCAGCCGAAATATACCGACCTGATTTTGAAAAATCCGGACAACCTGCCTATCTCTCAAGCGATGGCCAAATATTTCATCGCGAACTATGGCTTCTCCGGTTTGGATGACGACCGCTACAACGACCAGTACTATCAATTGCAAGCTCAGAAGGACGCCGTCAAGCTGTACGCCAAATATGCAAACAACGCCTATAAAGTCATGCTGCCGCCGGTCGTTCTTTCTACGGACGAAGCCAAAGAATCCGCCAAGATCTTGAACGATGTGAGCACGCTGCTGACGGAGCAAATTACGAAAGTCGTGATGGGCGCCGCCAAGCTGGAGGATTACGACAAAACGATCGAGCAAGTGAAGAAGATGAACATCGACCGCGCAGTGGAGATTTACCAAGCAGCGACGGATCGTTATAACAAACGTTAATTGCAGGGCATACGGGGGAGCCGAGTCTCCCCTGTTTCACCACACTCATAAGGGAAGTGAGACCATGGCGAATGCCATTCGGGTTCTACTCGACGACGTCAGAAGAAATCGCGCCATATACCTGATGGTACTGCCGGTTGCGCTGTACTTTTTCATTTTCAAATATTTCCCGATGTACGGCGCTGTGATCGCCTTCAAGGATTTCAGTCCCGCCAAAGGCATTTGGGGCAGCGATTGGGTAGGCTTCGAGCATTTCAAGGATTTCTTTCAAAGCTATTATTTTTTCCGCGTACTGCGCAATACGTTCCTGATCTCTTTCTATAATCTCGTCTTCGGCTTCCCGGCGCCGATCATTCTCGCCATTCTGCTGAATGAAATTCGCCAGAAGCTGTTCAAATCGATCGTTCAGACGATTTCCTACCTGCCCCACTTTATATCCATTGTCGTCATTTCCGGATTGATTATCGATTTTACGAACCGCGGCGGTATTGTGAATTCCTTCATTATGTTTTTCGGCGGGCAGGACTCTGCGCTCATGAACGATGCCGGCAATTTCCGGACCATTTTCGTTTCCACATCGATCTGGCAGGAGCTGGGCTGGTCGTCCATCATTTACTTGGCTGCGCTCAGCGGGATTAACCCGGAGCTGTATGAAGCGGTTCGCGTCGACGGGGCCGGACGTTTCCGCCAAATTTGGAGCGTCACGCTGCCCGGACTGATTCCGACGATCATGATCCTGCTTATTCTGCGGATCGGGGGGCTTATGGAGGTCGGTTTCGAGAAGATCGTCCTGCTCTACAACCCGAATACGTATGAAACGGCGGATGTGATCTCATCCTTCGTCTACCGGGAAGGGCTCGCTCAAGGGAATGATTACAGCTATACGACGGCTGTCGGACTTTTCCAATCCATGATCAACTTTATTCTACTGATTAGCGCTAACAGCATATCCCGCCGATTCTCAGGCAGCCGGTTGTGGTAGCCGACAGGAGGAACTCACAATGAAACTAAGCGCCACGGAGCGTCTATTTGATATCGGTAATGCCATTCTGATGCTTTTGCTTATCGTCTGTACGTTGTACCCGTTCTACTACGTGTTCATGGCGTCGATCAGCGATTCGAATCTGCTTATTCAGCACACGGGACCTTTGCTCGGACCGCTAGGGTTTAACTTGACGGCGTTCGAGAAAGTGATCGCGAATCCGAACATTTTGAGCGGATATGGGAACACCTTGCTGATCCTCATCACGGGTACAGCGGTTAACCTGTTTTTCACGACGCTTGGCGCCTACGCGCTGTCCAGGAAGTTCGTGCTCCGCAAGTTCATTATGATCTCCATCGTCTTTACGATGTACTTCAGCGGCGGCTTGATTCCAACCTACCTGCTCATTAACAATTACCTGCATATGGGCAACAGCTTCCTTGCGCTGATTATCCCTGTCGCGGTTTCGACGTGGAACCTGATCATTATGCGGACTTCGTTCGAAGCGATCCCCGAGGGACTGATGGAATCCGCCAAAATTGACGGCGCGGGCGAATGGCGGATTTTGTTCCAGATCGTAGTGCCCTTATCGATGCCGGTCATTGCCGTGATGGTGCTGTACTACGGTGTAGCCCATTGGAATTCCTGGTTCAACGCGATGCTTTTCCTGCATGACCGGGATAAATTTCCGCTGCAGCTCATCCTGCGGGAAATTCTCGTCCAGAACAGCACGGACTCGATGACGACCGGAACGGGCAATGCCAACGATACGCAAGCGATCGGAGAAAGTATTAAATACGCGACGATCATGGTCGCGACCCTGCCGATCCTAATCGCTTATCCGTTCCTGCAGAAGTATTTCGTGAAGGGCGTAATGGTCGGAGCGATTAAAGAATAGCAGTATGATCCCAGGGCCTGTCTTCTTTTTGGTTATTCCAAAAGAGGGCGGGATATTTGGGTTTGCGGCGTTGGCAGCATGGATATACCTAAAAAAAGACGATCGTGCAAAAATCGTAGATGTACATGCGGGGCTGAAGATGGGATAATTCGCATACAGCATGAGTAAGGGAGGGGCTTCTTCATGAAGCGCAGCGTATTTCTTTTCTGGCTATATTCGAATTTGACCATTCTCTGTATCCCCATCGTGATCACGATGCTGGTGCTCTTTCAATCGCAAAATTTGCTGAGCTCGGAGGTCATCCGGTCCAATAAAGCGCTGCTTAATCAGGTGAAGCAATCCCTGGACAACCAGTTCAAAGATATCAAAAGAATGGGTCTGCAGCTCTCATTGGACCCGAAGGTGATCAAATACGTCAATCAATCGGAATTTACTTCTTCACAAGTGAAAATCGACACGCTCGATCTTATCACGTCGCTGCGATCCTATGCAGCCTCGAACGGGGATATTACGGACCTGTATGTATACCTGAAGAAACAGCATTTCGCCGTAACCACGTCGACAATGAATCAGGATGAGCTGCTGTATCAATTGCTTCACGCCGGCAATCCGGGCCTGACGTTCGACAAATGGCAGCGCAGCGTGGAGAACATTTATTTCGGCAATTTCCTGCAGCTGGCCGAGAACGACTTGGTATATTTGCAGTCGCTGCCGATTCAGAACGCCGACGAGGCGCCGGCGACGCTTGTCGTGATGCTGAATGCGGAACGGCTTAAAGCGGCTATCTCGAACATCCAGCTCGCCCAGGCCGGCACGGTGCTCATTCTGGATTCCAGCAATAAGCCGCTCATGGTCGCGGGCGAATCCCAGCATGTGCCCGATATCGATTATGCCCAAATTGCCGCCTCGGAAGGATCGTTCAGCCAGCGATGGGGCCGGGAAGAGGTGACCGTTTCCTACGTATCCTCGGTGGAGAACGAGTGGAAATATGTGTCTATCGTGCCGACCAAAATTTATTCCGCGAAAGTAGACCAACTGCGCAGCTGGATTTATGCGGGGTTATTCATGTGCATCTTCGTCGGCGGACCGATGTCCGTCTGGCTGACCCGCCGGCATTATATGCCGCTTCGCCGCATGGTGGATATGGTGTCGCCGAAGGTGAAGTCGAACATGCAGGGCATTAAGGACGAGTTCCTGCTCCTGCAGTCCTTCATGTCCGAGAACGCCGCCTTCCAGGACACGGCGAACTCAACGATCCGGAAGCAGCAGAACGTGCTGCGCAGCCACTTCCTGGCGCGTCTGCTAAAGGGGCGTGTAGAGAGCGGGTCGGCGCTATCGCAATCAATCGCTTCTTTCGATCTGCAGTTCGACACGAACCGGTTCGCAGTGCTGCTGTTTCATATCGGCGATTATGAGCAGCTCTTTAACGACAACTCTTTGCGTGATGCCGAATCCAAGCTGCAGTATGTGTACTATATTGTGACGAACATTACCGAGGAATTGATCGGGCGCAAGCACAAGGTGTTCACGACGGAAGTGGACGGCATGGTCGCTTTCCTCGTCAATATCCAGCATGAGGATGAAGCCCAGGCGAAGCAGGATCTGATCGAAGTCGCCCAAGAGGCGCAAGCGATCATTCAAGGGAAGTTCTATATCCAGCTGACGATCGGCATCTCGGATATTCATCCGACGCTGGCCGGCATCCCGCATGGATTCGACGAGGCGCTGGAGGCGCTCGAATATAAATTCGTCATCGGTCCCAGCCAGATCATTCCGTTCGACCGCATCAAGCGTCCGAAGCACGAGCTGTACTATCCGCTCGATATGGAACGCCAGCTCATCAATCATATTCGGACGGGACAATACGAAGAGGCGATGGAGGCGGTCAGTGAGCTGATCGTGACGAACGTCTCGGACGGCACCTTGTCGCTGCAGCTCGGCAAGCTGCTCATGTTCGAGCTGATCGGGACGATTCTTAAGGCGATCGAGCCTCTGGATCAAGGGCCGAACGAGCTGGCCGTGGAGAAGCATGCGCTGATTAAACAGCTGACACAGTGCGAATCGTTCGCGGAAATTGAGGATGAAATCTATAAGTTTCTGAGAACGGTATGCGAATACGTCGATTCCAAAAAGAAAAGCCACAATACGAATCTGAAAGATCACGTATTGCGTTATATCGACGACAATTTAGCGGATATGGATTTGAGCCTGACGTCCTTGTCGCTGAAATTCGAAGTGAATGCCCCGTATTTATCGCGCTTCATCAAAGAGCAGTCCGGGGAAACCTTCATCGACTACGTCAATAAGCAGCGGGTGGAGCTCGCCAAAAGGCTGATGCTCGACACCGATGATACGATTACGGAGATCACGACGAAGGTCGGATTCTCCAACAGCAATACGTTTATACGCGTTTTCAAGCGCTATGAAGGGATAACACCGGGTCAATTCCGCAAAGGCGAGCACGGATAGAAAGAAGATCATGGCAAATACTACCCGTATAGTGACAAGACGGGGGGAAGCGGTATGAATTTGCCTCAGGATTTGCCTCAGGATGGGGCCCGGATCTCGGTAGAGATGAATACGAATAGGCAGAAGCTGTTCGAACGCTTTCATTCCTCCGATGACGTACGCACCCGTGAATTTCGCCTGCATGGCGCACAGGGTGCTATTCTTTATTTGAACGCAGCGGTTGACCGGGCCAAGCTTCAGAACGATGTCTTGAAGCCGCTGCTGCAGTCGACGGAGGGCGAGCTGCAGGATATTCTTCCGATCCTTGATATGGAGACGGCGGCCGATCTGGAAGCGGCAGCCGACGGTATGCTGCAAGGCAAGTGCGCCATTCTGCTGGATGGGAGCGCGGCTATCGTTCTGGCCGATGTGAGCGCGACGATCGAGCGCAGCATCACCGAATCGCAGAATGAGCAAGTGATTCGCGGCTCTCACGAGGGCTTCGTCGACGACGCGGATATGAATATGCAGTTAATTCATAGGCGGCTTAAGAATCCCAATCTCATTGAACGGAACTTTACGCTGGGGGCGAAGAGTCCTGTTGCCGTGAAGCTGCTGTATATGAGCGATATCGCCGAGATGACCATTGTCGATGAGATCATCGCCAAGCTCATGACGAATGAAGCCGTCTTCATCAAATCGCCCGGACAGATTCTGAACCGGATGGAGAACAGCCGCTGGTCGCTGTTTCCGCAAATGCTGTATGTGGAAAGGCCTGACAGCACAGCCGCTCATTTGATGGAGGGCCGGGTCGTCCTGCTCGTGGACGGCAGTTCGTTCGCCGTCATTCTGCCCGTGACGTTCTTCATGTTCTTTCAAGTCGCAGACGATTTCAATGTCCGGTGGTGGAACGGGACTTTTTTTCGTTTCTTGCGGCTTCTGAGCGTTGTCATCGGAATCGGGCTGCCCTCGGTTTATATTGCGATCGTATCCAACCATTTCGAAGTGCTGCCGATCGATCTGCTGTTCTCACTGAAAGCCTCGCTGGAGAATGTCCCTTTCAATCCTCTTATCGAAGCCATGTTCATGATTACCGTGCTGGAGCTGCTGCGGGAAGCGGCGATTCGGCTGCCCAAACCGATTGCGTCGACATTGTCCATTGTCGGAGGTCTCGTGATCGGCAGCGAGGTTGTCAGCGCCGGGTTGGTATCTACGACGATGATCGTCGTCATTTCCTTGACTGCTGTCGCCTCCTTCAGCATACCTTCCCATGAGATGCGCCTGGCGGTTCGGCTGATCTCCTTTCCGCTCATGGTTGCGGCGCTGCTGCTTGGCTTTGCCGGAATCGGGTTCGGCTTTTCACTGCTGTTCATGCATTTGAGCAAGCTTGAAACGTTCGGTGTTCCGTATTTTTATCCGTTTACCCCCTTTGAGCCCCGCCGCATCTTGACTGCGCTCATTCAGTTTCCGAAGCGAATGTTCAGCCGCAGCGCGAAGGATGGGAGAGCGTCATGAGTCGAATGCAGCTATTTGCTTTTATTTTGCAGACACAGGTAGGCATTGGGGTGTTGTCTTTTCCGAACGTGCTGCACGAATCCGCCGGTGTGGACGGATGGATGTCCGTAATCTTGGCGGGAGCGGTCGTCCAGCTCATACTTCTTATCTATATCGCTTTGTGCAAAAGATACCCGGGGTACAATCTCTATACGATGATGCCGGAAATATTCGGCAAGTGGCTCGGGAATGCGGTCAATGCCATCTATCTGATCCATTTCATCTTCATATCGTGTGTGATTTTGCTGCTGGAAATGGTGTTCGTCGAGCTATGGGTGCTGCCTTTCACCGATCCGTGGATGATTCTTACAGCCAATTGTCTGGTGTTCCTCTACTTCGCCGGAGAGAGTCTGCGAATCATTGCCCGCTACCAAGTCATGGTCTCGTTGCTGCTCGTCGTCATGATTGCGCTCCTGCTTACTAGCTTTCAAACGATGGATTACCGCTATATGCTTCCGATCGGACAGCAAGGCTTAATGGCGATTATGGCCGGAGTCAAAAGCTCCATCATTTCCTTCCTCGGCTTCGAGCTGTTCCTGGTCGTCGCCTCCGACGTACAGACGGAAGGGAAGAGCATGATCGCACCCGTTCTATGGGCTAACGGCATGGCTACGGCTTTCTTCCTCGTCGTGGTCGTGCTGATCTTCTTGAACTTCAGTCCGGAATCGCTCAGCTTCATTCCGCAGCCGGTGCCTTATTTCCTGAACGGGATAGCGCTGCCTTTCCTGGAGCGGATGGATTTGATCTTCCTTTCGGTGTGGCTCGTGAAGGTGACGGCTACCTTGATCAGTTACCTGTTCGCGGCAGGGAAAGGGCTGGGCTATTGGTTTCACCGCAATGAGCATAAGCGAAGCATCTACTATCTGGCCCCGGCGATCTGTCTGGCCGGTATGTTATGGCGCTCGGAGGAACGCATCCTGTGGCTTCAGAAAATCGTCGAATACGAAAGTTATGTCGTCATCGGCCTGCCGATGCTTATTTTCCTGTACGTATGGATGAGAAGCAAAAAAGGGAGGCCGGCAGTATGAAAAGACGGGGATTCTTCGGCTTGTTTGCCGTTCTGCTGCTCGCGGGGTGCAATTATCATGCGGATTTGAAAAATTTGCAGCTGATTTACGCAACCTCACTGGATACGAATGAGAACAACGAAATCGTCACGACGGTAACGATTCAATCGCCCGGCGGGGAAGAACGAACCGTACCGATTCACGAAGTGCTCTCCGCTTCCGGTCCGACCATGCAGGACGCGCTGTATAAGAAAATCGGCCTGCAAATCTCAGGCCCTATCGGCACCTCCAAGAATCAAGTGATGCTGATCAGCGACAAGCTGGCCAAAACCGATCTCTTGGGCATCCTTGATTCCACCTTCCGCAGTTCCACCGATCCTATGCTTGCCAAAGTCGCCATTGTTCACGGTACGGCAGCCGATTTGGTCAAACTGGATCGGATCGGTTCCGCTACAGCCGGGGAATATTTGCGCAAAATTCTCAAAAGCGCCCAATATGAGACGATGGTTCCGAAGGTTACCGTGCATTCGATCTATCCGGCTCTTCACGATCAAGGCAAGGATATCGTCATTCCGATTCTCCGCAAGGGCAACAGACTATCGAAGGAGTCGGATAAAGACAAAGCTGTTATTGACGGTTTGGCGCTGATTCATAAGCGCAAGTATTCAGGTTATGCCCTCACCCCGGAGCAGTCGTCCTTGTTTCTGTTGATGAACGGTAGCCTGGGCAAGATTTGTGTGCTTACCCGCCAAATAGAAAAAACCGAGGGAAAGAGCGAACCGACAGACTTCTTGTCGCTGAGTATCGCCAGCTCCAAACGCAGTAAGAAGGTTACGGTTCTGCCTTCCGGGCAAATTCAGGTCAACATGCAGCTGAAGCTGAAAGCGAATGTGATTGAATACGCCAAATTCAAACTTCTGGACAGGCCGACCATCGAGCGGCTGAACGATAAGTTCTCCGAGCTGCTCACACAGGAGTCTCAGGACATCTGCAAGCTGCTGAAGCGGGCCCATTCCGACGCCTTCGGCATCGGGCGGGATCTCATCGCTATGCATCCGCAGGAATGGAAGCGATTGGATTGGGAGACGGCGTACCCGGAGACGGACTTCCAGGTTGCCGTGAAAGTGGAAATCGTAGCGCACGGGATTATTAATTGAAGAGGATGTCCGGCGGACATCCTCTTCAATGCGTTGGCCGGGGGAGACGGCCAGAACAAGCCGGGCGAAGCGCGTAGTTATTGCGTCGTATGGTGGCGCGGCTTGAATTCGCTCGGCGACTGCCCGGTCCAGCGCCGGAACTGCCGGGAGAAGTGGCTGGCCGAGTGGAAGCCGAGTTTCTCCGCGATCTCCGTCATCGGCAGATGCGTCGTGACGAGCAGCTCCTTGGCCAGCTTCAGCTTCTGCTGGCTGACGTATTGGCGGGGGGAGAGGCCGTACACTTTGGCGAACAGCTTGCTGCACCAGCTGCGGCTGAGATTCATCTCCTTCGCAACCCCCGCCACAGTTGCCTCCTCGCATAGGCCGAGCGAGAGCTTCTCTTCGATCATGTGAGCGACATCGGCGGCGAACAGCGAAGGATCTTTATCGGGAGCGGGACGGTTCACGCTCGTTGAGCCGTGCTCCCGCAGCAGGCGGAGTACGTCGTGAATGATGAGCAGCGTGTACGACTGCACCAGCAGCTTGTCCTCGAAGCGCAGCAAGGAGGGCTCCGGCATCGCTTCCTCTCCGAGCTCGCCTCGATTGCGGCGCATGACCGCCTCCAGCTCGTCTACGTAGAAGCGCAGCTTGCTGTGCCCGGCAGCTTCGCTGCGGATAAGCCGGTATGGCGTCGCGGCCAGCAGGCTGCGGATTTCCGGATCGTCGAGATCGAAATGCACGTTGAAGAAGCCGTAGTCCGAAGCCGCAAGATTCGTCGACTGGTGCCTGACGCCGGATTTGATGAGCAGCCAATCGCCTGCCTTCATCGTCACCGCATCGCGGTGCATCTCTTGCACGACCTCCCCTTGGGAGCAGTACACCAGCTCGAACAGATGATGGTGGTGCCGCGGATAGTGCCAGCCCGAAGGCTTCAAACCGAAGTGGCAGCCTATCACTTGCAGGGTGTTGACAATATTGGGGAAACGATATAATTCCTCCACCGGCGGTTCCTCCCGATTCACGTATATTTGTTTCATCATAACACGCAAGAGAACACATTTGGTATAGAAAATGACACATATGGGGATGGAGATCGGAAGGGCTTTCGGCGATGATGAATGTAACGCAAGAACGAACAGCATTCATCGTCCGGAGGGATCATTGTGGCTATTTTACTAGCGAAAGACCGACAGTTTCTATTAGATGGGAAGCCGTTTCAAATATTGTCCGGGGCCATTCACTATTTCCGTGTTGTGCCTGAATATTGGGAAGACCGGCTGCTCAAGCTTCAAGCGTGCGGTTTTAATACCGTCGAGACTTATGTGCCTTGGAACTTGCATGAACCGCAGGAGAACGAATTTAACTTCGCAGGCATCGCCGATCTCGAAAGCTTCGTAACGCTGGCGGGTAAACTCGGGCTGCATGTGATCGTGCGTCCCAGCCCTTACATTTGCGCAGAATGGGAGTTCGGCGGTTTACCCGCTTGGCTGCTGCAATATCCGTATATGAAGCTGCGCTGCATGGATGCCGGCTACCTGCAGAAAGTAGACCGTTACTACGATGAGCTGATCCCTAGGCTGGTGCCGCTGCTTAGCACGAACGGCGGGCCGATCGTGGCGATGCAGATCGAGAATGAATATGGCAGCTATGGGAACGACACCGCTTATTTAACGTACCTGCGCGATGGATTGACGCAGCGCGGGGTCGATGTCCTGCTATTCACCTCCGACGGTCCCGAGGATGGGATGCTGCAGGGCGGGACGGTTCCCGGCACCCTGGCTACCGTCAACTTCGGCTCCAGACCGGAGGAGGCGTTCGAGAAATTCCGCGAATACCGTGCGGACGAACCTCTCATGTGCATGGAGTATTGGAACGGTTGGTTCGACCATTGGCTGAAGCCGCATCATACGCGCGATGCGGGCGATGTGGCGGACGTGTTCGACCGCATGCTGCGCGCAGGCGCCTCCGTGAACTTCTATATGTTCCACGGCGGGACGAACTTTGGCTTCTATAACGGGGCGAACTATGGCGAGAAGTACGAGGCGACGATCACCAGCTATGACTATGACTCGCCGCTATCCGAATGCGGAGATGAAACGGAGAAGTTCAGAGCCGTCCGCAGCGTCATTGCACGATATTTGGGTCAAGATGAAAGTGAGTTCCCGGCGTTCCCGGCACCTCAACCGAAGAAGAACTATGGCGCGGTGCAATTATCGGAGAAAGCCGATCTGCTTGGCAGCCTGGAGCGGCTTGCCAAGCCGGTCCGGCGCACCTCTCCGGAACCGATGGAGATGATAGGTCAGAGCTATGGCTTCATCGTGTATTCGACCCGCGTCTCCGGTCCGCGTACCGGCGAGAAGCTGCACTTGCAGGACGTGCACGACCGCGCGCAAGTTTTCCTGGACGGCGTCTGCCAAGGCACCGTGGAACGCTGGAATCCGCGTCCACTGGAGGTGGACATTCCGGCCCAAGGCGCGCAGCTGGATATCGTCGTCGAGAACATGGGACGCGTGAATTACGGACCGAAGCTGAGGGATTACAAAGGCATAACGGAAGGTGTGCGTCTGAACAACCAATTTCTGTTCGACTGGACGATCTATCCGCTGCCGCTTGATCATACGGACGCCATTCCGTTCACTGGAGATAACCGGGGAGACGAGCAGACTGTGGAGCGTCCCGCGTTCTACCGCGGTTCGTTCACGGTAGAAGAACGGGGAGACACTTTCCTTCGATTGGACGGGTGGACCAAAGGCGTCGTTTGGATCAACGGCTTTAATCTGGGGCGCTATTGGGCGGAAGGCCCGCAGCGCACGCTGTACGTGCCGGCTCCGCTGCTGCGGGACGGAGTTAACGAGATCATCGTTCTGGAGCTGCACGGTACGGAGAAGCCGGTTGTTGAGCTGTCGGATACACCCGATCTGGGATGAGTCGGAGGGATGAACATGACAAACAAGAAGATGAGGCCCGAAGCAGGCGTCCCTAGTCGCTCGGATTCCTCGTATCAATCGATTCAAAGGGTTATTATTCTGGGGATTGATGGGGCAGGGGCGTTCGTCCGGGAAGCGGCGACCCCCATTATCGATGTGCTGCTGGCAGGGGGCGTGCAGACGTATGGAGCGCAGACGGTCTATCCGTCCAACAGCGGAGAGTGTTGGGGGTCGCTGCTGCATGGGGTAACGCCGGAACGGCATCGCTCCCATCTGCATATTCAGCATAATGCCAATTACCCGGCGGGCTCCCCGGTTCCATCTTTGTTTGACATGCTGCGCACGGCGCGGCCCGGCAGCGTCATGGCTTCCTTCGTTTCATGGAAGCCCATTCTCACCGGCATTATCGAGGATGTGCCGGATATCAGCAAATTCAGCGCTCCGGATGAAGAGCTGGTTCCTGCCGTCACGGCATATATCCGGACGAATCCCGGGCTTCAGCTGCTGTTCGTGCAGCTGGACGATGCGGATGCCGCCGGGCACCGGCATGGATACGGCTCGCCGGATCATCTGCAGGCGATCTCCCGGGCGGACCGGCAGATCGGCGACATCAGCCGCGCGCTGTTCGAAGCCGGGATGCTGGAGGACAGCCTGATCATCGTCACGACGGATCACGGCGGCGGCGGCCTGGATCCGTTCGAGCACGGGAGCGACGACCCGCTGGATATGACCATCTTCTGGGGCTGCCGGGGCCCCGGCATTCGTCCGGCCGCGGACTTAACCGGCCTGTCCATTATGGATACGGCGGCTGTCGCCTTGCACGCCTTGGGTCTGCCGATCCCGGGCGATTGGGACGGCAAGCTGCCGGAGGGCCTGCTGGAGTAGGCACGTCCCCCTGCCCGTGAGCGCTCCGATCCGCCGGAGCGAGAGACACCTTTACTTTGCACTTTGTGCATCGTAAAGGTGTCTTTTTTGATGCCGAAGCACGATGTTGCACAGTTCGTCTCAGTGCCGCCAGGGACAATCCTGTTTCACCCCTGCCCAAGGCGGTTAAACACATAGAGAATCGCTTGGTGTCCATACTTTATTTTTTATCTCCATGTCGGATTGTATAAGATTTCATAGTTCGACTATAAGATTTAAACACATCAAGTGTAAGTTAACATGACAAATAGTTTACATTGTTAAGTTCTTTTTAGAGCGAAGGGGGGGTTCCGTTGATCTCATTTCGGCAGGTAGAGAAGCATTACGGAGAATTTCATGTGCTCAAGGGAATTGAATTGGGGATCAAGCAGGGAGAAGTCGTTGTTGTCGTCGGACCGTCGGGTTCGGGCAAAAGCACACTGCTCCGCTGTATCAACCGGCTCGAAACCATCACCAGCGGGGAGCTGGTCGTGAACGAGTTCAAGGTTAGCGACAAGAGGACGGATATCAACAAGCTGCGCAGAGATATCGGCATGGTGTTCCAGCATTTCAATCTGTATCCGCACAAGAAGGTCATCGACAATATTACGCTCGCCCCGATGAAGGTCCTCGGCCTATCGAAGCAAGAAGCGGAAGAGACGGCGATGTATTATCTGCAGAAGGTGGGTATAGGGGATAAAGCTCAGAGCTATCCGTCCCAGCTATCCGGCGGCCAGCAGCAGCGCGTAGCCATTGCCAGAGGTTTGGCGATGAAGCCGAAAATCATGCTGTTCGACGAGCCGACCTCGGCGCTCGATCCCGAGATGGTCGGCGAGGTGCTCGATGTTATGAAAGCGCTAGCGCACGAAGGCATGACGATGGTGGTGGTCACCCACGAGATGGGCTTCGCCCGTGAGGTGGCGGACCGGGTTGTTTTTATGGACAAAGGGCAAATCGTCGAAGAATCTCCGCCGGAGCAGTTTTTCGTGAACCCGCGAGAGGAAAGGGCGAAGCTGTTTCTCAACCGCGTGCTTCGCCATTAGAACTTATAACCAATAGGGAGATGATACCGTATGATCTCAAAAAAATGGAATTTTATCGTCATGTTAACCGCCGTATTCGCACTGGCAGGCTGCGCTTCAACGTCTTCCACGGGCGGGGCGTCCAGCTCGCCGGCCGGTACGGCCGCAGCCAGCACGGCTCCGAGCAGCGCCAAGCCGGCAGGCGGAGCATCCGTTCTGGATGAAATCAAGAGCAGAGGCAAGCTGGTCGTCGGTGTCAAATACGATACGAAGCTGTTCGGACTGAAAAATCCGACCGGCGGCGAAGTCGAAGGCTTCGACGTAGATATCGCCAAAGCGCTGGCCAAAGACTTGCTCGGCGACGAGAAGAAAATCGAGCTGAAAGAAGTGACGTCCAAGACGCGCATTCCGATGCTCGACAACAAAGAAATCGACATGATCGTGGCGACGATGACGATCACGGATGAGCGCAAGAAGCAGGTGGAATTCTCGGATGTGTACTTCAAAGCCGGACAGTCCCTGCTGGTGAAGAAAGGCTCCCCGATCAAGAGTGTGGCGGATGTCAAAAAAGGCACGAAAGTGCTGGCGGTCAAAGGCGCTACATCGGTGGCGAACATCAAGGCCAAATCGCCGGAAGCAACGGTGCTGGAATTCGACAACTACCAGGATGCGTTCAGCGCGCTGAAAGCGGGGCAAGGGGACACCTTGACTACCGATAATGCGATCCTTTACGGCATGATGGCACAGGACCCGAACTTCGTCGTCGTGGGCGAGCCTTTCACGGATGAGCCTTACGGCATTGCGATGAAGAAAGGCGAGACAGCGCTGCAAACAGCGGTCAACGACAGCTTGAAGAAGCTGCAGTCCAGCGGTGAGTACGACAAGATTTATAAGAAATGGATCGGCGAGGCGCCATCCAAATAACAAGAATGAGATGGGTGGCCGCAAGCTGCCCATCTTCTGTCTATGAGGAGGGAACATAAGCCGATGCCCGATATCTCCATTTTCACGGATTACATCGATATTTACATGAAAGGCTTCGTCAATACAATCTGGGCCAGTGTCATCGCCTTGATCGGCAGCTTCGTGCTGGGCACGATCATCGCGATTTGCCGCATCTCCGCCGTGAAGCCCTTGCAGTGGTTCGGGACGGCTTACGTGGAGTTCATTCGGAACATTCCGCTTCTGTTAGTCGTTTTCGTGTTTTTCTACGGCTTGCCGTCCCTGGGCATTACGCTTAGCGGCTTCGTTTGCGGTACTTTAGGACTGACGGTGTATACGGCGTCGTTCATCGCCGAAGCGATTCGCGCCGGCATCATGTCGGTGCCGATCGGCCAAACGGAGGCGGCGAGATCTTCCGGCTTGACCTACGCGCAAACGATGCGCCATGTCGTGCTGCCGCAGGCGATCAAGATCGTCATTCCGCCGCTGAGCAATCAATTTATTAACCTCGTTAAAAATTCGTCGGTGCTGGGTGTCTTCGCCGGCTTCGATCTGATGTACTTCGGCGATCAGGTTGCCAGTGAAACCTATGCGACTTTCGATACGTACATTTTCGTCGCATTGCTGTATTTGATTTTAACGCTGCCGCTAAGTTACGGCGCTCTGCGTCTGGAGCGCAGGCTGGCCAGGGGGTGAACGGGAACGAATGGATATCATACATGCTTTCTCACCGGATAATGTGAGATTTATTCTTGAAGGCTTTTATATGACGCTGAAAGTCGCTCTGATTTCAATCATTCTGAGCTTTATCGTCGGCTGTGTGGTCGGGACGATCCGGTACACGAAGATGCCGGTCATTTCGCCTGTACTGGGCGTAATCGTAGAGCTGATCCGCAACTTGCCTCTGCTGCTCATCATCTTCTTCGCCCGGTTCGCGCTGCCGGACGTCGGCATCAAGCTAGGACCGATGAATGCGACGATCCTCGCGCTGACGCTGTTCGAGGGCGCGATGATCGCGGAGGTCGTGCGAAGCGGGCTTAACTCCATCGACAAAGGGCAGATCGAGGCGGCGCGTTCTTCCGGCCTCAGCTACCTCCAAACGCTGCAGCATATTGTGATGCCGCAGGGACTGCGGCGCATGGTTCCGCCGCTTGTGAGCCAATTCATTTCCCTGCTCAAGGACACATCGCTTGCCATCGTTATTTCCTTGCCTGAACTGATGCATCATGCGAAAATAGTAATTGGACAAAGCTATAGCTATACGCTGCCGATCTTGTTTGCAGTGGCTGTGCTGTATTTTGCAGTTAATTACGCACTTTCGCTCGCAGCGCGCAGGATGGAAGCGAAGATGGTCTAGGCGAATTATGAGCAGGAAGAGGAGTTATTGACATCATGATACACTTAAGTTGGGAAATGCTGCTGTTCGTCATTATGGGCGGATTCCTGGCAGCCTACGTCGATTCGGTCGTAGGGGGAGGCGGGCTGATCGCGCTGCCCGTTCTGCTGGCAACGGGCTTGCCTCCGGCAGTCGCGCTGGGAACGAACAAGCTGGCCGGCACCATGTCGTCGCTGACGAGCACCATTTCCTTCATGCGCTCGGGCCACATCGATATCAAAGCGGTGAAAGGCTTATTTCTTTTATCTTTATTGGGAGCTGTTAGCGGAACGCTGGTGCTGCGGCAAGTTCCTTCGGACTTCTTGAGGCCTTTGGTTGTCGTGATGCTGATCTTGATTACGATCTATACGATTTTCAGGAAGAGCTGGGGCGAGAGCTCCACGTTCCGCAGCTACACGACCAAGACCGCTCTGCTTATGGGGGGCGCAGCCTTCGGTTTAGGCTTTTACGACGGTTTTTTCGGACCGGGTACAGGCTCCTTTCTTATATTTGTATTTCTGATGCTGGGCTTTGACTTCGTGAAAGCGGCCGGCAACGCCAAAGTGTTGAATTTCGGCAGCAACATCGCCAGCCTGGCAACTTTCATGGCCCTCGGTTCGATTCATTACGGAATCGGGATTCCCATGGGCATTGCCATGATCTGCGGCTCCTACCTGGGATCGCGTATGGCGATCCGCAAAGGGACGGCCTATGTTCGGCCGCTATTTTTGACCGTTTGTATACTCCTGATCGGAAAGCAGATATGGGATTTACTGTAGGGGGTGAGCGGCTGAGACGCTTACAGAACGAAGGCTTACAAATGATTCTCATCGCGATCGTGACGGCGATTGCCGGAGAGTTCAAAATCACGCCTTTCAGCGGAGAAGTGTTTCGCATCGGCCTGGGCAGCAGCGCATTCCTTCTATGCCTGCTATTGCTCAAACATTTGCCTTACATGTATACGGGCCTCATCACGGGGGTGACCGTTCTCCTGTTCCGTTCCCTGGAGGACGGCGTTACGATGCACGGAACGGTTTCGCTCGGTTGGTGCATACAGGTTCATCTGCCTGCGATGCTGTATTATATGGCTTTCGCTGCCGGAATGAGCCTGGTGAAACCGAGATTGGGGAAGTCACATCCCCTTGTCCTTGGATTGTTCCTTTCCCTTATTGACCTCATGTCAAATGAGATCGAGCTGCTGGCGCGCAGCTTTATCTTCGATACGCCGTACAAATTTTCGGAGCAGCTGGTCTATATCTCGGTGATCGCGCTCGTTAGAAGCTACTTCGTAGTGGGCATCTACAGCAGTGTGACGATTCATCAGATGCGCGTCCTTCACAACGAGCAGCAGAAGCGTATGGAGCAGATGCTGAATACGAACAGCGGGCTGTACGGCGAAGTCTTTTATCTGCGCAAGTCCATGGAGACGATCGAAGGATTAACGGCCAAGAGCCACAATTTATATGAAAAAGTGAACGGCTCGGGGTTGAAAAGCTACGCGCGTACGATACTGGAGATTACCCAGCAAATTCATGAAGTGAAGAAAGATTCCCAGCGCATCCTTGCCGGCCTGCTCAAGCTGTTCGACCGGGAATTCGCCTCGGACATGAGGCTGGCGGAGATTGTGGATTTCGCAATCAAGTCCAATCTCGGATACAGCAGTATGCTGGGCAAGCACATTCAGTTCACGACCGACTTGCGAACGGATTATGATTCGGATCACTATCTCCCTTTGTTAACGGTGTTAAATAATTTGCTCTCCAACGCTGTGGAAGCGATCGAGGAACATGGGCGGATTCATGTCAGTGTACGCGAGCAAGGGGCCGAAACGATATTGACCGTATCGGATACCGGGATGGGTATTGCGGAGCTGGAGCGGGAGATGATTTTCGCACCGGGCTATACGACCAAGTTTAATCAGGAGGGCTTTGCCGCGACCGGAATCGGGCTGTCCCATGTACGGGATATTGTGCATTCCTTGGGCGGCGACATTCATTTGCGCTCAGACGAGCCGGATGCTCAGACGACATTCGTCATTACCTTATTGACCGATACGTTGAAAAAAGGAGCGTAGAGATCATGCTGTCATTCGGAATTGTAGACGATGATGCGGTAAGCAGGCTGATGCTGCACAAAATTATCGAAAAAGGCGGATTGGGCGAAGTCGTCGGAACGGCGGGGAGCGGGATCGAGGGGGAGCGCGTGCTGCTCGAAACGTCGCCCGATGTCGTCGTCATCGACCTGTTGATGCCGGATCAGGATGGCATTGAAACGATCATCCGGCTCAAGGAGCAGGGGTTTCAAGGGAAATATGTCATGATATCGCAGATAGAAAATAAGGAAATGATCGGCAAAGCTTACCAAGCCGGCGTTGAATATTATATTCAAAAGCCGATCAACAAAATTGAAGTGGAAGCGGTGCTCTCCAAGGTGAACGAGCAGTGGAAAATCAGCCGTTCCCTGCAGGAGATTCAGCAATCGTTAACGAAGCTGAGCCTGCTTGGCGCAGCCCCGGAAGCCGCCCGCAAGAAGCGGAGTGTCCGCGAGATTATGCAGCCGATCCTGATGGATATGGGGATTGTGGGGGAGAGCGGCAGCCGCGACTTGACCGACATCGTCGAGCATCTCGTCCGGCATCACCGGGGCGACAGCCTTCCTCCGCTCAAGGAGCTGTATGAGACGGCGGCCCGCAGCCATAAGCTGAAGGAAGCCGAAGCGGAGAAGGAAGGGAAAGCCGCCGAGCAGCGGATTCGCCGTGCGGTCATGGCGGCGCTGACCCATCTGGCCAGCATCGGGCTCACGGATTACAGCAATCCGAAGTTCGAGCATTATGCGCCGCTGTATTTCGAATTTCAGGAAGTCCGCACGAAGATGAAAGAAATCGATGAGAATTTGAAGACGGAGAAAAGCAAGATCAATATTAAGAAATTTCTCCAGGTTCTGCATTTGGAAGTCATGGACAAAATGCGCAGCGAGCAGTAGCCCGGTTTTTTTGAGATGTAGGGCTGTGGGAGCCGCAGCCGCTGGTTTGCGGCGACCGAAAGGTTACCCATTACTTAAAATAGAATGGGGCGGAAATAGGGTGCGTTATTAAGCCTCCAAACAGTTGTTTGACCGGGGAAGTGGAAATGAGATGCGCTATTGCGCGGTGATGGTCGAAGATGTCAGCTTTCTGGGGCAAATAAGACACTGTATTTCCGCTTAGAGGCTGAAAATCGCTGAGTTGGCCCCAATAAGGGCCTGTATTTCCGTTTCAAATCTCAATAACCCTGCTGGAAGTGTTCTTAGCTATGACTAGAAGAAATTGTCGGTCTTCGTCATACCCTAAAGGACAGGCAGCCGGCAGGAAGCATTTTCTCTAACGTTTTTTCTTACGTATGCCTGAAGAATAACTTGGGTGGTCCTCATCTTGCGAATTAACCAATGGTTATGGTACTATTTACTACATATGACGAAAGGAGGTGAAGGTAGGATGAATCGAGAGTTCGTGAACAACCGTGTGAGCCAGTTACCCATCGCGATGGCTGGCATCGTTCATGCTTTTGCCGTCGACGGGAGAAGTCTGTCCATTTTCACTCATACGGTACCACAACTCACGAGAAGACACCTACCTTAACCTCAGACGGATGAATCCGCGAAGGCCGTAGGCATTTTCCTGCGGCCTTTTTTGCTGCGTTCAGGAGGGTCTCTCACAACTAAGGAGGATCCTTAACGATGTTAATTATAAACGGTCAAAATATGAAGAAATACCATGGCGCCCAACTGGTGCTGGCGGATGTTACTTTCGAAATTCATCAGGGGGAGCGCATCGGGCTGGTCGGGCGCAACGGAAGCGGCAAATCGACGCTGCTGAGGCTCATCGCCAGAATGGAGAAGCCGGACGAAGGGCAGCTGACGGTGCGCAAGGATACGCGGATCGGCTATTTGGCGCAAATACCAGCGGAATGGGAAGGCGGCACCGTGTACGATGTGCTGGCTTCGAGCTTCGCGGAGCTGCTCGCTTGCCGTGCCGCGATGACGGAGCTGGAGCAGCGCATGGCGGATCCCGCAGCCGGCGGGCAGCTGGAGCAGCTGCTGGGGCGGTATGCGCAGCTGCAGGAGCGCTTCGAGCGGGAAGGCGGCTATGAGCTCGATGCGCGGATCGATCAGGTGGCGAACGGGCTCCGGATTGCCCGGGAGACGTACGGGCGGAGCTTCGCTTCGCTGTCGGGCGGCGAGAAGACGAGGATCGCATTGGCCTCCCAGCTGATCGGCAAGCCGGATCTGCTGCTGCTTGACGAGCCGACGAACCATCTCGATCTGGCCGGTGTGGAGTGGCTGGAAGAGTATTTGACTCATTATGACGGCGCCTGCTTCATTGTGTCGCATGACCGCTACTTTTTGGACCGTGTCGTAGAGAAAATCGTGGAGCTGGAAGACGGGGAATCTGCGGTCTACTTGACTTCGTATAGTGGCTATGTGAAGGAGAAGGAGGCGCGGCTGCTGCAGCAATTCGCCGATTATCAGGAGCAGCAGAAAGTGATCCGGAAGATGAAGGAGACGATCAAGCAGCTGATGGAGTGGGGGCGCATCGGCGGCAACGAAAAGTTCTTCCGCCGGGCGGCGTCCATGCAGAAAGCGCTGGACCGGATGGAGAAGCTGAAGCGTCCGGTGCTCGATCCCAAAGCGGCGGAGTTCGCCTTGAAGGTGGATGACCGTTCCGGGAAGCGGGTCATTGCTTTCGAGAACGTGAGCAAGCGCTATGGGAACAAAGTGCTGCTGCAGCAGGCGAGCGGGCTGCTGGAATACGGTGAGAAGGTGATGCTCGTCGGACACAACGGTTCCGGGAAAACGACGCTGCTCCAGATGCTGCTTGGCGAAGTGGGCCCGGATCAGGGCAAGCTGGAGATCGGCGCGCGCGTGGACATCGGATACTTGGCGCAGCAGGAGTATCCGGAGGACGGGAAGATGACGGTTCTGGCATACTTTTGCGAAGAAGCGGCGATGGAGGAAGGGGAAGCGCGGGGCAGGTTAGCTGCGTACTTGTTCTATGGCGCGGACGTGTTCAAGCCGGTCAGCTCGCTCTCCGGCGGGGAATGGACGCGGCTAAGGCTGGCGCTGCTTGTGCTCCGGAAGCCGAACCTGCTCATTCTGGATGAGCCGACGAATCATATGGACATCGCCTCAAGAGAGGCGCTGGAGGAAGCGCTCGAGGAGTTTCCGGGCACGGTGCTGGCGGTCACGCATGACCGGTACTTCATGAACCGGCTGTCCCGGAAAATCTGGGAGCTGGATCAGGGGCGCATCACCGTCTATCTGGGCAGCTTCGACGATTACAAGGCGAAGCGTGCGCAGCTGCGCGAGGCGCGGGAGGCGGCGGCACTGCCGAAGGCCGCCGCCAAGGCGGAGCCGCGTGCGGAAGCGGCCCCGCGCGGGAAGTCGCGCAGCACGGCTGCGTTCGCGCGGGAGAAGCTGGAGCAGGCGATCGCGGAGGCGGAGGCGCGGGTTGGCGAGCTGGACCGCGCGCTGGACGCGCTGGAGATGGAGCAGCCGGATGGCGAGCTGAGCCGGCTGTGGACGGAGCGCGAAGCGGCGCACGCGGGGTTGGAGCAGCTGTATGCGGAGTGGATGCAGCTGGAGGAGTGAGTGAATCGGCGCCACGGGGAAAGAGCCAAATGTGGAAATGTATATGAATTTTGATGCTCTGGTGAAGGAGCGATGCGATCTCCGGGCGCTTTTGTGGAGAATGTATATGATTTTTCATATACAATTCATGGATTTGGCGCTCCGATGGAGATTCTATATGATTTTTCATACAGAATCAGGGGTGAGCTGCTAGGCCCCCGCCTCAACACGAAGAGCCGTGACAAGTCGAATGACCTGCCGCGGCTCTTTGTGTTGAGGCGGGATTCGTTCTTACCAGGCTGCGGTCCCTGGCTGCAGCGGAGAGCAAGCTCTAGAGCTTAAACCTCCACCCACTGCACCGGCACTTCAACGCGCTGCGGCGTGTACTTGCCGTTGCACTGCTCCAGCAGCATGGAAACGGCGGACAGCGCCATCTGCTGCTCATCCTGCAGTACGTGCGAGATGCCCGGAATTTCCGGGTCATCGAAGGAGACCAGCACGGTGTGCGGGTTGAGCTCGTCCTCCACATGCAGCGCATGGTGCGTGATTCTCGCCATCTCGGCGGTCAATGCAAAAACAGCCGTAATGTTCGGATGCTGCTGCAGAAAGCTGACGACATAAGCCGAAGTGTCGCCGGTTCTCAGGATGTCGATCGGGACGTGGCACCATAAGCTTTTATCAATAAGAATGTTGCTGTCGATATAAGCTTTCTCAAAGCCCTGCGTCCGGTCCTCGATGGTCGTATTCGTATTATCCGGCGAGATGAGCGCGATTTGCCGGTGCCCTTGCTGCAGCAGCTTGCTGACGGTCTCATAGGCGCCGCCGCAATTATCGGAGGTAATCCGATAGGTATCGATATTGCGCAGATAACGGTCAATGAACACGAAAGGGTATTTATCCAGGGACAGGCGAAGCAGCGATTCGTTGTAGCTCTCATCTTCCGTAGGGAAAACAATGATGCCCCGGACTCCCTGCGTATTCGTCAATTGTTGGACGGAATGAGATTCCTCCAGCGAAGATTCCCTGGTAATATGCAGGATCAGCTGGTAACCGGCTTCCTTCACATATAATTCGACATAATCCACAAGCCGCTGAATGACTTTTGTTTTCATGGTCGGAATAACCAGCCCGATATAATCGTGCGACGCAGGGGAGTTCCCGTTGGCGACTGGCCCGGCAGCTCCGACATAACGGCTTTTGGCATCCGGTATCTGGGATGTGGGATTGGAAGCTACGAACGTTCCCTTGCCTTGTATGCGTGTAACCAGTCCTTCGTCTACAAGTGCAGCCAAGGCGTTCTTCACGGTAATTTTGCTGACCATGAATTCGTCCATGAATTCCTGTTCGGAAGGAACGCGGTCTTTGGGACGAAGCTCTCCGGTCAAAATTTTATCTTTAATGGATAGATAGATTTGTTTATAGAGCGGAATTTTGTTCATTCGCGCACCACCCGATTTCTCGTTTTATACCCTTATTGTACTCAGTAAATGTCGAATTGGGAATATGTTAAATATAATAAACATAATTTTATACTGAATTGGTTATATGATTATAGGTTTTTATGTACTATAATTCGTTATGTAAAGCGCTTACACGATAATCTAAGGTTCAACCAGCACTGAAACAGCCTCACAGCCTCAAGAAATGTCATCCCATTTGTACCATCAATAACTCCATCATCACATGCGACCTTCGTTCATTTTAAACGGGCGCACTTCAGTCCCATCATCAAACCATCATCAATCCAAATCCAATCAAGGGGGATCCATCGTATGAAAAGAAAGCTGCAAGTTACATCTGCCGCCGTTCTGGCATCCATGCTTTTATTATCCGCTTGCACATCCAGTCCAAGCACCTCGTCCAATGACAGCGCATCCAAATTAGGTGCGGTGAAGCTGAGCTTCTGGACGTTTAACGAGCTGCATCAGAAGTTTTTTGAAAGTATGGCGGAATCATGGAACAAGGCGCATCCGGAGCAGACGATTCAATTGGAAGCAACGACGTTCCCTTATGACGATAACCACAACAAGCTGCTGGTCGCGCTGCAATCCGGAACGGGTGCACCCGATATGGCGGACATCGAAATCAGTAAAATCGGCAATTTCTTAAAAGGCGACGTCCAACTGGTCGAATTGAACGATATCGTCGAGCCGGAGAAAGCCAACCTCGTAATGTCCCGACTCGATAACTATGCCAAAGACGGCAAATATTACGGAATCGATTACCACGTCGGAGCCCAAGTAATTTACTACAACAAGGAAATCCTCGATAAAGCAGGCGTCAATGCGGATAACATCAAAACGTGGGATGATTATGAGAAAGCCGGTAAGCAGGTGCTGGAGAAAACCGGCAAGCCGATGACGACGCTCGAAACGACGGATCAATGGAGCTATTGGCCGCTCGTTGTCCAGCATGGCTCGGACTTCCTGGATAAGAGCGGCAACGTGAAGCTGAACGACCAAGCGAACAACGAAGTGCTGTCTTACATGCAGAAGCTCGTGAAAGAGAAAGTCGCTGTCGTGGCTCCTGGCGGCTTCCACCATGCGGAAGAATACTATGGCTTCATGAATAAAGGCGGCGCTGCTTCCGTTTGGATGCCGATGTGGTATATGGGCCGTTTCACCGACTATATGCCTGACCTCAAAGGCAAGATCATCATTAAACCGATGCCGGTCTTCAAGCAAGGCGAAATGCGCTCCTCCGGTATGGGCGGTACGGGAACGGTGATTACGAAGCAGTCCAAAAATCAAGATGTCGCGAAGAAATTCCTGTCCTACGCCAAATTATCCAAAGAGGGCAACATCCAGATCTGGTCACAGCTCGGCTTCGATCCGATTCGTTCGGACGTTTGGAACGATCCGGCGCTGAAAGCGGACAATAAATTTACGGCTTATTTCGGTAAAAATTTATGGGATGTTCTGATTTCCGTGAAGAGCGAGATTGCGCCTACCAATATTAAAGAGAAAACGCCGGCGGTCTCCGATTACCTCAAGACGAAAGCGATCTTCCAAGCGCTTAATGATTTGAAAGATCCGAAACAAGTGCTCGACGATGCTGTGAAAAATATTAAGTAATCCGAACATCGTTGCCGGCTTTGCCTGGGACCCTTCCTTCGGCAAGGCTGGCAGCGCTTCTAGAGAGGAGTAGCGATAAACGATATGAATAAATTTCTGTATTCCTCCCGTTTAGCTCCATATGTGTTTGTACTGCCATTCGTGCTTTCATTTCTTATCTTTTTTGCCTATCCGGTTATTACGACAATTGTGATGAGCTTTCAAGAGGTGCTCCCGGGCCAAACTCATTTTATCGGATTAAAGAACTACCAAAATTTATGGAGTGAGTCGTTCTTCACTGCGCTATGGAACAGCAGCCGTTATACGTTCTGGACGCTGCTGGTGTTAATCCCGCTGCCGCTTGTGCTGGCTGTATTTCTGAATGCGAAGCTTACCAAGGCGAGCGCGTTTTTCCGTTCCGCTTTGTTCATTCCTTCCCTTACCTCGGTTGTTGTGGCAGGGACTATATTCCGGTTAGTTTTCGGCAGTCTCGATGAATCGGTCATGAACGGGTTCCGCCATTTGCTCGGTTTGCCGAGCATCAATTGGCTGGCCAATTCGGCGACGGGCATGTTCGTGCTGATCGTTCTGGCCACTTGGCGCTTCACCGGCGTTAACATCATCTATTTCCTGTCTGCTCTGCAGAGCATCCCGCATGAATTGTACGAGTCGGCAGAGATCGACGGCGCGAACAAATGGGACCGCTTCTGGCGCATTACGCTGCCCTTATTGAAGCCGGTCGCCATCTATGTCATTACGATTTCCATTTATGGCGGTTATTCCATGTTTACGGAAAGCTTCATTCTATGGAACGGCAACCGGTCGCCGAATGACATCGGCTTGACGATGATTGGTCTGCTTTATCGGGAGGGCATCGAGCGCAACAATCTGGGATTCGGGTCCGCCATCGGGATCACGCTGTTAGGGCTCACCATGGTATTGAATGTGATTCAGCTGAAATTTTTCGGTTTGTTCCGGAAGGAGGACTAGGACATGCAAATCGAGCGACATAAGTTCCTGCAATCCTCTTTGCTGTTCCTGCTGTTCGGGGTGCTGGCCCTGCTGGCGCTGTTTCCCTTTTACAGCCTCACGCTGGCTTCGCTGAAGCCATCCAAGGAGATGCTGCGTTACGGGCTGAATGTGAGGCTGCAGCCGGAGCTGCTGTCTTTCCATAACTATTCGTTCCTGTTCTCCGCTGCGGCGAAGAAGTATCTGATTTGGTATAAAAATAGCGTTCTCATCTCGGTCGTCTATACGGTATGCTGCTTGCTCCTGTCCTCGATGGTGGGCTACGGGCTTGCGATGTACCGGTTTATCGGGAGGAACATCATCTTCCTTCTAGTGCTTCTGGTCATGATGGTTCCGGTGGAAATCATTATGCTGCCCCTGTACAAGCAGATGATCAGCTTTCATCTCATTGATACGTATGGCGGCGTCATCCTGCCTTTCGTCGTGGCGCCGCTGCCGATCTTCTTTTTCCGGCAATATGCGGCCGGTTTACCCAAAGATTTCCTCGATGCAGGGAGGATTGACGGCTGTTCGGAGTATGGCATCTTTTTCAAAATCATGATGCCCTTGATGGCTCCGGCTTTCGGGGCGATGGCGATCCTGCAGGCGCTTGCGAGCTGGAACAGCTTCGTCTGGCCGTTGATCGTACTCAAAACCGGGGAAAAGCTGACGCTGCCGATCGGACTGTCCAGTCTGGTTACGCCTTACGGCAATAACTACGATATTCTTATCGCGGGTTCCGTGCTGGCGATCGTGCCGATTCTAATCGTGTTCATTTTCTTCCAACGGTTCTTCGTATCGGGCCTCACGGTTGGCGGTGTGAAGGGGTAATGGCTTTCTTACGGGGAAGAAGAAAGCTGCTGCTGTGGACGGCGGGCTGCGCGCTCGCCATAACTGCAGCGGCAATAGCGGGGGCTGCTTATTTTAAAAGTACCGCTTCCGCTCTTGTGCAATTTCCGGAAAGACCGATCCAGTATCCGATGTATGATACCGCAAACGTTAATACCGAGTCAGGTTGGCATACGATGAATACGCACGATCCTTCTATTTACAAAGAGGGCGATACGTATTATGTGTTCTCTACAGACTTTAAGGTTGGCGCGAATAAAGATCCGCTAAGGCCGGGCATTATGGTCAGGCGATCCAAAGATCTGATCGCTTGGGACTTCGGAGGCTATGCGCTGGACGGGATTCCGAAGGAAGCCGCAGCGTGGAGCCGGGCAACGAATTTGTGGGCGCCCGATGTGTTTAAGATGGGGAAGACCTACTACTTGTATTATGCGGCTTCAACCTTCGGCAGCAATCAGTCCATGATCGGCCTGGCAACATCCGCTTCGATTACCGGTCCATGGACCGATCAAGGAGCCGTCGTGAAGACGGCCAAAGGGGATGAAGCCAATGCCATCGATCCGAATCCGGTGTTTGACGCAGAAGGCAAGCCTTGGCTTGCGTACGGCTCGTTCTTCGGCGGCCTTTACATCGTCAGGCTCGATGAGCGCACGGGCAAAGTGAAGGAAGGGGAACAGCCCGTCCTGCTTGCCCGCAGAGACAGCGGGACTGTGGCCGGAGCCGTTGAGGCGCCCTATATCATTTATCAGCCGCAGCAGCAGATGTACTACTTGTTCGTTTCCTACGATTCTTTATCCTCGGATTACAGTGTGAGGGTAGGGAGATCTACTTCAATTACGGGCCCTTACATGGATTTCAATGGACATAAGCTGACGGATGCATCGTACCAGCCACAGGCGTTTATCGGCAATAAGCTTATCGGCAGCTACGGATTCAGCGGCAAGGAAGGCTGGATCGCGCCGGGTCATAACTCGGTGCTGAAGGATGGCGACCGGACCTTTCTAGTCCATCATGCCCGTGGCGAGAAAGATAAGAATTGGTCCTATCTCCACATCCGCGAGCTGCTGTGGACGCGCGACGGTTGGCCGGTTGCTTCGCCAGAACGCTACGCGGGAGAGAAGGCTCAGCCTTTGAACGCGAAGATGCTGACAGGGCAGTGGGAAAGATTGCCCATCCCGATGGCGTGGACAGGGACGGAACGCTCTGAGCCGATCCGCCTGCTGCGTGGCGGGAAGCTGGAGTCTGCGCATGGCGCCGGCAAGTGGACGTTCCGGGAGCCGAACGAGCTGACCTTGCAGTGGGAAGCAGGCGTCGGCAAGGAAGGGCCGTCAACCGAACGAGTGTTGGTCACACCAGCGTGGGACTGGGAAAATGATCGGCCTACGCTCGTCTTTACAGGCATGAACGAGAAGGGTATTCATATTTGGGGCAAATACATGGACAGCATTAAAGGAGACTAACGAGATGAGAAACTTGGAAACCAACGCAATCAAACCGCTTCTGGAGCAGCGAGCCGATCCATGGATATATAAGCATACGGACGGCTGCTATTATTTCACTGCATCGGTACCGGAGTACGATCGCATCGAAGTGCGTCGTTCGGCGACGATCGAAGGCTTAAGCGAGGCGCAGCCAGTGGTTGCTTGGCGAAAATATAACGAAGGACCGCTGAGCGCCAATATATGGGCGCCGGAGATCCATTTTGTGGCAGGCAAATGGTATATTTATTTTGCTGCGGCCCGAACGACGGAGACGAATGAGGGGCTTTTCGACCACCGAATGTTCGTTCTGGAGAATGGTTCCGAGAACCCGTTGGAAGGGGAGTGGGTGGAGAAAGGGCAGCTGCGCACGGAGTGGGAAAGCTTCGCACTGGATGCGACCTCCTTCGAGCACCGCGGTATCCGCTACCTGGTCTGGGCCCAGAAGGATCCTGGCATTCCGGGCAATTCGAATCTCTATATTTCCGAAATGAGCAGCCCGTGGACCTTGCAGGGTAAGCAGGTGATGATTACGACGCCGGAATATGATTGGGAAATCATCGGCTTCAAGGTGAATGAAGGCGCGGCGGTGCTGAAACGGAACGGACGCATCTTCATCTCCTTCTCGGCAAGCGCGACAGACTTCAATTACTGTATGGGGCTGTTAACCGCAGATGAGGACGCCGACCTCCTTGACCCTCAATCGTGGTCGAAGACGAGTGAGCCTGTGCTGACGACGGATGAGAGCATCGGGATGTTCGGACCCGGACATAACAGCTTCACGGTATCGGAGGACGGTACGCAAGATATCCTCGTTTTCCATGCGAGAAATTACAAAGACATTGAAGGCGATCCGCTCTATGATCCGAATCGCCATACCTTTGTCCGCGTGCTGAAATGGCACCCGGACGGCACGCCGGATTTCATCGGTTCCGTGCTCGCCGACTAATGCGCCAAGGGCTGTCCCGGAAGGTCAGAGATGACCTGGGGACGGCTCTTGGCTTTTTTCCCCGCAATTAATCCGCCACCGTTCCGCCATGGATGTCTATGATCCGAATATGATAAGCTAAGAGTAGATATGAAGGAGGCGATAGCTGTGATACAAGTATATCCTGCACATACGCGGCATAGCTCGGATTTGGGCTGGCTCAAAGGTTACAAAAGCTTTTCATTCGGTGATTATTTTGATGAGAATAATACGGGCTTCGGCGTGATGCGCGTGTGCAACTATGACGAAATCGCAGCGGGACGCGGCTTTGGGCCTCATCCGCACAGCGATATGGAAATTGTCAGCGTCGTTCTTAGCGGGGCGATTAAACATGAGGACAGCTTAGGGCATGTCGCGGTGACGGCGGCGAACGGCGTTCAGCGCATGTCTGCAGGCAGCGGCGTCATTCACGCCGAGTACAACGCTTCAGAAACGGAGCCGCTGAGCTTGTTTCAGCTCTGGTTTATGCCGGCGAAGCGGGGGACGGAGCCATCTTTTGAGAATGTGACGTATGTGCCCGAAGCGATGCATAACGCGCTGCTGCCGGTCGTTACGCCGGAAGGCGGCGAGCATCAAGCGAAGATTCATCAGGACATGAGCATCTATCTAAGCAAGCTGGAAGCGGGCAAGGAGCTTGTCTTCCGCCAAGGAGAGAACAGACGCATCTTCCTGATGGTGATCAGCGGCAAGCTGGCGGCCAATGAGGCCGAATTGGCGGAGATGGACAGCGCCCGTATGGAGGGCGAGTCCACGGTTGCGCTGCGGGCTGTTGAGGACGCGCATTTCATGTTAATCGATCTGCCATAAGGAGGCTGCGGGGATGAAGGAACAATTTCTGGTGAAACATGCGGTCGGCGGCCGGGCGTTTATCGATACAGCCAAGCAGCCGGTAGATTACACGTGGAAACAGGTGGGGGATCAATGGATTTTCACGGTGAAGGCGGAGAAGGAGCAGGTTGCTGAGCTTCTGAAATGGAAGGATGAGTTGAATGTTTTCATCTTTCAGGCGTTTGAGAACCAGCCTACTCGGAAAGTATGGTTTTATGTCGGCGATGACGCTGTCCGTTATTCCGAGGAACAAGGTGAGCTGACGATTGTTGCGGTCTCTCAGATTGCCTATGTGCCGGAGCAGTTTAGCGCGCAATTGTAAAATAGAGAGGAAGTCCGGCCGCAGATGCTGAGTCAGGATCAGGGGCAGGAACTTCCATCAAACGGGTTTGAGAGATGGAGTTTTTTTGGAGATTGGAGCCGTACCTATGAAAGTTCAGGACCAGCTGTTAGAGAAGGCCGTCCCTTTTATCAGAGAATGCTATAGCGAACTCGGGCTCAGCGAGAATGAGACGGAAGCACGTATCGTCGAAGTGACTCGTTCCATCGTGCATCAGGGGTACTATGAACATACCCGCCAAGAGCTGGAGCACGGGGCCAAAATGGCATGGCGCAACAGCAACCGCTGTATTGGCCGGTTGTTCTGGGAGACGTTGTCGGTTCAGGATGCGCGGCACGTGACAACGGAGGAAGAGATGGCGGAGGCGCTGTTCCGGCATATCGCCATGGCGACGAATGACGGGAAAATTCGCCCGCTCATTACGATTTTCCCGCCCGAGCGCGAACGTGGCGGGGCGCCGCGCATTCACAATGCGCAGCTCATCCGCTATGCGGGATACGAGACGGAGCACGGCATCGTGGGCGACCCGGCGTCCGTGCAGCTGACGGCGCGCTGCCAAGCTCTCGGCTGGCGGGGAGCGGGGACGCCGTTCGACGTGCTGCCGCTGCTGCTGCAGATCGGGGACCGTGCGCCGAAGTGGTTCGACATGCCGAGCGGGCTCGTCATGGAAGTGGACATTACGCATCCCGATATGGCGGGATTCGCGGCATTGGGGCTGAAGTGGTACGCCGTGCCGATCGTCTCGAACATGTACCTGGACATCGGCGGCATCCGGTATACGGCGGCCCCGTTCAACGGCTGGTACATGGGCACGGAGATCGGGGCGCGCAACTTCGCCGACGAGATGCGGTACGACATGCTGCCGCGCGTTGCGGAGGTGATGGGCCTCGACACCCGGCGCGACGCCTCGCTCTGGAAGGACCGGGCGCTGGTCGAGCTGAACGTGGCCGTGCTGCATTCGTATCAGGCGCGGGGCGTGGCCATCGTCGATCATCACACCGCGGCGCGCCAGTTCAAGCGCTTCGAGGACAACGAGGAGAAGGCGGGGCGCGACGTCACGGGCGATTGGACGTGGCTGATCCCGCCGGTTTCTCCGGCGACGACGTCTATTTTTCATCATCATTATAATGATGAGGTGAAGCTCCCGAATTTTTTCTATCGGGAGGAGTAGGCGGCGGGAGCTGGCTGGGCAGGCAGGCGGGCAAGCGGGCAGGCGTGCGAGCGGCAAGCGGGCAGGAGAGCGGGCAAGTGGGCGAGCAGGCAGGCAGGCAGGCGGGCAAGCGGGCAGGAGAGCAAAGCAGGTGGGGCGCTTAGGCGCCCTGCTTTTTTGTTGCGTGGGCGCTGCCTGGCGCATGTGGTGCCGGCGAAAGAAGCGAGCGCTTGGCGAGCTGCCTGCGCCAGAGGCGTCAGCGAGAGCTAGTGCCTCGCTAACGGACTGAGCAGCCCTTATTCGAGGGCAGAGGGCTGCTTGGCAAATGTAACGGACACAGGCGCTGTTATATGCCGATTGTGGGGCAGATTTCGCCCCGAAACCGGCAAATAAGGACTCTGGTGTCCGTTAGCCGCGAAATGCGGCGCTTTTCGCGAGAATAACGGCCGCTGTGTCCGTTAGATCTGTGCAGCGGCCACTGAGCTCCTCGCGCTCACGTCCATTGAAAGAGAGCTGCCGCTAATAGCTGGAAATTCTCCCGTTAAATGAGGCCTGGTAGAAGGTTGAATCACTAATAACAGGAATAACTCCCGTTAATTAGCACGATCCTGCTGCACGCAGGCCGAAAACGGATAAATTAACTGGAGAAATTCCAGCAATTGTTGGTAGAGGGTGCGATTTTACCGAAAATAACGGGAGATTTTCCCGTTATCCCCCGCCCCGCGCCACCTGCGCCCGCGCCCCGCGCCCCGCGCCCGCCTCCCGCGCCTCCCGCGCCTCCCGCGCCCGCGCCAGTCTCTCCCTATATACTTACGCCTCACCTCTGTAGTATGATTTGGCAAGAATCCCTCCACAAACTACGATGCGAAAAGAGGAATCCCCCGTGTGGCAGAAGGTGGCTCAATGGAACACGCTGCGCAATCAGATGCTGGCCGGCTTCGTATCCGTCATGATCATCGTGCTCATATGCGCCGGGATCATTACGTTCAACTCGGTTTCCACCCTCCTGAACACGAAGGCGGAAACACAGATGAAACAGATCGCCTCACAGGCGAACGGCCGGTTGGAAGCGCTTATAACACAAATTGACACGCTGACGCTGCAAGCAGTCAACGATACCTACCTGCAGCAGCTGCTGCTCTCCGGCGTGCTGGGCAACGAAGTGAGCTTCAGCGAGCGCCAAGCCTTATCCAAAATCGCCAACCACATTCAAGCCTACAGCGGCGTCAGCAATGTGGAAGTATATACGACCGACTTCGTGCGGCTGTTTCCGCTCGATGAACAGAGGCTGTCCGACAGGGTGGAGCCCAATTGGATCGAACAGGCCGATAAGGAGAAAGGCAAGCTCATCTGGATCGGGAACGATCCGAAGGAGCCCGGTTCCGTGCTGGCCATTCGCCGGGTCAATTTAATTGACCGTTGGTTTTCGAATGGCGGGTATTTGCTGGTGCGCATTAATGGCAGCTATTTTGATTTCCAGAACCAAATGCAGGACACCGGACAGCGGCAATTGCTGCTGCTGGCCGACTCCGCGGCAAGGCCTATCGTTTCCGACGGAAAGGTTCTTGAGAATATCAGCGAGCTCATGCAGACATCGTCTCAGACCGTGACGATCGGTCAGAAGCGGTACATCTTGGTCAAGCAGCCCTCCGAGCAAACCGGCTGGACGCTCATGATCCTGTATCCGGTCAGCGATATTACCGACGGGATATCCGTGCTGCGCTGGGCGATTATTGTATCCGGGGCGATCGGTTCCGTGCTGTTCATCATCCTGTCATTCCTGCTCTCGATGATGATTACCCGGCCGATTCTCAGACTGATGCGAGCGATGAGGAATACGCGGCAGGGCGTGCTGACGCCCAACCGAACGACGACGTACACAGCCGAACTGAACGATTTGAACACGACGTATAATCAAATGGTGGACCATATCAACGGACTCATCAAGCTCGTGTACGAGAAGGAAGTCATTCAGAGCAGAACGGAGCTGCGGGCGCTTCAGGCGCAGATTGATCCGCATTTTTTGTATAATACGCTGGAAGCGTTGTACTGGTCTTTGCAGGACAAAGACGAAGAAGAGCTGGCTGACCTCGTAGTGGCGATGTCGGATTTGTTCCGCTATGTCATCGACAATCCGAATGCGGACGTCTGGGTGACGATGGGGGAGGAGCTCGAGCACATCAAGCGGTATTTGAGCATTATGAGCTTCAGATTCGGCTCCCGTCTCGTTTGGGAAATGCAGGCCGATGAAGCTTACCATCATGTGCAAATCCCGAAGCTGCTTATTCAACCGCTGGTGGAGAATGCGATCCTGCACGGCTTGGAAGGAAAGACAGACCCGGGTCTCGTCTCCATCCGCGTAGAACCTTCGCCTGTGAATGCGGCGGAGCTGCGTATTACCGTCAGCGATGACGGTCCGGGGATGAGCGCGGCGAAGCTTCAAGCCGTCAAAGGGGCGGTGGAGCGCGGAGACCCGACGTCCGGCAAAGGGAAGGGCGTCGCCATATCCAATGTGCAGCGCCGCATTCAATTATATTACCCGGCCCTCCCCGAGGGCGGCAGAGGCCTTGATATCCATAGCGTGCAGGGGCAGGGGACAAGCGTCTCCTTTGATATTCCGATGCATAAGGAGGAGAACGATGATTCCATCAGGTAAAACGATTTTGATTGTGGACGATGAACCGCTAACCCGCGAAGGCATTCGCAAAACGTTGGAAGCTTGGTCGGTAGGGCGTTATCAGATACTTGTCAGCAGCGGCGGCGCAGAAGCATTGGAGGTGCTGAACAGCCGTCCTGTGCATCTGCTCATCACGGATATTCGCATGCCGGAAGTGACCGGTTTGCAGGTGGTTGAGGGCACGCGCGCTTCAGGTCATAAGCAGCCAGTCGTCATTATTATTTCGGGGCACCCCGATTTCCAATATGCCCAAACGGCGATCCAACTCGGTGTCGTGAACTATTTGCTGAAGCCGATTAAGAAAAGCAAGCTGCTGGAAGCCGTCGAGCAGGCGCTGCAGATTGAGGAAGAGCGCGGGCGTGTACAAACGATGGAGAAAATGGTAGATACGCGGCTTATGCAGGCCAAGAGCGTTTCCCATAACTACAGTCCGCCGGTGCAGCAAGCCGTGCTTTATGTGGAGGAGCATTTGCAGGAGCCTCTGGGGATGAGCGAGGTGGCGGCGCATATTCATTTGAACCCGAGCTATTTCAGTGCGCTTTTCAAGGAACAGACGGGCTTTACTTTTAGCGAATATGTGACGAGAAGCCGTATCCAGAAGGCGAAAGAGCTGCTGCTGCAGACGAGGCTGACGATCGCAGACATATCCGAACGAGTCGGCTACCAGACATCGAAATATTTCATCAAGCTGTTCAAAGATTATGAAGGATTCTCGCCGAATCAATACCGCAAGATGACCGGCGGAACGGAAGAGCAGGTCGATTAGATACCTAAAAATTGTGGTATATTTCCCGATAGCCGTTACTCCCTGCTGTCTCGATGAAAGCGCTACAATAAGACTCGTAGCAAGCAAACATATAGTTTAAGGGGGAACAGCGCATGTCAAGAAAAACGCTTACATGGACGATGACGACGATGCTTAGTCTCGGTTTGGTTTTATCCGGGTGCTCCGCAGCTCCTAAGGAAAACGCCGCACAGCCGGCTCAACCAACGGCGAAGGCAAGCGGAGAGAGCGCACAACCGGCTAAGAAAGTGACGATCAAGATGATGCACCTATGGCCGACTGGAAACTCCGCAACGCAAAACAAAATTGTAAACGATATCATTAAAGAGTATCAAACCGCTAATCCGAATGTCACCATCGAACAAGAAGTGCTCGAGAATGAGCAGTATAAAAATAAAATGAAGGTATTGTCCACTTCCAACGCGCTGCCGGATGTAGGCTTCACTTGGGCGGCAGGGTACATGGACCCTTACGTGAAAGGCGACATGTTCGCACCGCTTGACGATTTGCTGCAGGGCGATCTGAAGGACAAATTCGTGAACGGAACGACGAACGCTTATGCCTTTGGCGGCAAAACCTACGGGCTTCCGGTAGAGCTCAACATCGTGCCGGTGTACTATAACAAAGCGATTTTTGCGAAATATAACCTGCAGGTGCCGAAAACGTATGACGAATTCAAAAATGTCGTCAAAACGCTCAGCTCTAACGGCGTAGCGCCGATCGCGCTCGGCAACAAGGACCGCTGGACCGGCTCTCTATGGTACATGTATTTGGCGGATCGCATCGGCGGACCGGAAACATTGAAGAAAGCGATCGACCGTTCCGGCTCCTTTAACGATCCGGGCCTAGTGCGCGCCGCTTCCGAAGTGGCTCAGCTCGTCGATATGAACGCCTTCAACAAAGGCTTCAACGGCTTGTCCAACGATGAGGGCAAAGCGGAATTCATGAACAGCAAAGCAGCGATGTACATGATGGGCACATGGGAGCTGCCGAACTACACGACGAACAAGGATGTTCCGCAAGCGTTCAAAGATCAAATCGGCTTCTTCAAATTCCCGACGGTCGAAGGCGGCAAAGGGAATCTGGACAGCTGGGTCGGCGGACCGGGCGTAGGCTTGTTCGTAGCGAACAACTCGAAGGTAAAAGAAGAATCCAAGAAATTCGTTTCCTTCTTCGTGCAGAAGTGGGGCGAGCATGCGATTTCCGAAGCGGGCGTTATCCCGGCGACTAAGGTCGATACGTCCAAAGTGAAGCTGCCGCAAATGTATATCGATCTTTTGAATGAACTGAATAAAGCGAGCAATATCACGCTGTTCGCCGACGTCCAAATGAAACCGGCATCCGCCGAGGTTCACTTGAACATGATTCAAGCGCTGTTCGGCAAAGCGGCATCGCCGGAAGAATTCGCGAAGAAGCATGAGGAAGCATTGGCCAAAGAAGGCAAGTAGAACGAGTGGGAAGGACATATCCCGACACGATACGGCGGCGGTATGTCCTTTTTCCTTATCGGTTGCCGGTAAGAAAGGGGAAGTCAGCTATGAATAAAGTCATGTCCAATAAATCCATGATCGCTTTGTACGTCATTCCCTCGCTGCTTCTGGTTGTGGCCCTGATCTACATGCCGATCGTCATGACGGGCTATTACGGATTAATGAAGTGGGACGGCGTGGGCAAAATGAGCTTCATCGGCTTGCAAAATTACATGGAGCTGCTGCGCGACGAATTGTTCTGGAGCAGTGCGAAGCATTCTTTCATGCTAGCGATTTTCTCGGCGCTCAGCCTGCTCGTATACTTGCTGGTGGCCCTGGTGCTGTCGGCGAACCTTCGCGGGGCGAATCTGTTCCGCAAAATCTATCTCATTCCGATGCTGCTATCATCTGTAGCCATCGCCCAATTATGGTTGAAAATTTTCCACCCCACGAACGGGATGCTGAACCATATTTTGACGGCGCTGGGGGTCGAACAAGCTCCCGAATGGCTGTCGAATCCGTCGATCGTCCTGTATGCGATCTTCATACCGATTCTATGGCAGTATGCGGGGTTCTATATTTTAATCTATTATGCAGCCTTAAAAAATGTACCGACCTCGCTGATCGAATCAGCGCGCATCGACGGCGCCTCCCCGTGGCGCATCGCCCTATCGATTCGGGTTCCGCTGATCGCCGAAGTCATGAAAGTAACCGTCGTGCTGGCGGTTGTCGGTTCATTGAAATATTTTGACCTGATCTATGTAATGACAGGCGGCGGACCGAACGGAGCCAGCGAAGTCATGGCCTCGTACATGTACCGCAAAGCGTTCAAAGGCTATGATTTCGGCTATGCCAGCGCTATCGGCTTCTTCCTGCTGATTATCTGTCTCGTCATGACGTGGCTGATCCGCAGAGCGACGGCAACCAAGGACAACATCCAATACTCGTAACGAAAGGAGCTTGATACTCAGATGAAGACACAAGCAATCGAGCGTCAGGCACAGCCTCAGGCCGTGCGCAGCAAGCTTCCGGTACAGATTGGGTATGGCGTGCTGTATGTCGTGTTAGCGGCGGTGGCCGTCATTCAGATTGTTCCGCTGCTGTGGCTGATGCTGTTCTCGCTCAAAAATAACGAAGAAATTTTCAATCTGGCGCCGATGGCTTTCCCGGAACGTTTGCGCTGGGAGAACTATGAGAAAGTGTGGACGCAGGGCCATATCAGCAGCTATTTCTTCAATAGTGTATGGATGACGGTCGTATCCGTCGCAGTCACGGTGCTCCTAGCCAGCCTGGTGACCTTCGCGTTGACACGGATGAAGTGGAAGCTGCAATCCTTCGTACTTGGGCTGTTTATGGTGGGGTTGATGATCCCGGTTCATTCCACGCTCATTCCGTTGTTTAGCTTTTTCACGAAAACGCACCTGACGAACCATCCCTTGTCCATTATCTTATCGTACATCTCGTTCAATCTGCCGATTACGATTATGATTATGCTGGGCTTCTATTACACCCTGCCGCGCGAAGTGGAAGAGGCCGCCGTCATGGACGGCTGTTCGGTGAACCGGATGTTCTTCAGCATTACGCTGCCGATGACCGCTTCGGTACTGTCGACCGCTGTGATCATCAACATGATCTACAATTGGAATGAGTTCATTTTCGTGAACACGTTCATTTCCTCCGAGAAATACAAAACATTGACGGTCGGGGTGCAAAATTTCGTCGGTCAATACACGACGGATTGGGGCGCTATCGGTGCTACGCTTATGATTAGCATTTTGCCGATTTTGGTGGCTTTCATGCTGCTGAGCAACCGCATTGTGGAAGGGATTGCCGCGGGCTCCGTCAAAGGCTAAAATTAAATATCGCTATCGATTTGAACTCTCGTAGATCGGGGGTTTATTTTTTTGAGCGGAAGAATACTGCGATGTGGAATATTATGGTATAGTTTATGTTGCGTTATTCGCCATATTGGGAGGAATTTAATGAGGGTAGAATGGTCTGTATTTATAACAAATTCAATTATTTATCTTTCAATTACACTCCTGATTTTTCTTTTAATTTACAGATTTCTTTCGAAAAAAAAGTGAAATATAAATCATTTGTCACAGTAAACAGAGCTGGCTGACAACGGTCTTCAATCGTTGTCAGCTTTATGATTTGTCATCTATTTTCCTTTTACAAAAGCTTTGTGCTGCATTACAATAGGAAAATGCCTAATTGACCTGCGGACAAAATGATAGAGTTCCTGGCGTCGAGTTGTGCGACTAGATATTGAAAGAAGGATTTTGCTATGAAAAAAGGGCTCTGGTATGCTATTTTGGCGTACACCGCTTGGGGCTTGCTGCCTATTTATTGGAAGTCGTTCGAGACGCTGCTGGCTGGAGAAATTTTGGCGCACCGGGTCACGTGTTCTTTCGTCTTTATGGCGATTCTCATGCTGGTCGGGCGCGGTAAAATGGAGCAGCTTCGCCAGATGTTCACGAACCGTAAGACATTGGCCGTCGTTGCGGCAAGTTCCATCCTGATCTCTTCCAATTGGCTGATCTTCATCTGGGCCGTCAATAACGGCCATGTGATTGAGACGAGCCTGGGGTACTATATTACACCGCTTTTTAACGTGATGCTGGCGGTCCTGTTTCTGCGTGAGAAGCCTAGCGCCGGCCAATGGGTGGCGATTGCATTAGCGGCAGCCGGGGTTCTGGTCGCGACGGTCGACTACGGCCGGTTCCCGTGGGTGTCTCTATCGCTCGCGGCTTCATTCGGGGTATACAGCCTCGTGAAGAAGAAGGTGTCCTACGAAGCGACGATCGGATTGGCCGGGGAAACCGCCGTGGTCTTCCCGATCGCTGTCGGGTATATCATCTATCTGCACCTGACGCACCATGAGGGCGCGTGGTCGCTGCCTCCTGTCCCGTTCGTGCTGCTGTTATTGTCGGGTGCGGCTACTGCGATGCCGCTGCTCTGGTTCGCCAAGGCGGCGGTTCGGCTGCCTCTGTCGATGCTCGGATTCATCCAATACATCGGTCCTTCCATTACGTTGATTTTAAGTATTTTCGTATTTAAAGAGAATTTCACGCCGACCCTGTTCATCTCCTTTACCCTGATCTGGGGGGCGCTGATCGTTTACGCGCTGGCTTCGGTGCGGGTGGCGAGAACGGCATCCGCCGCTGCGGCTGCGTCGACGTCGGCTGTGGAAGCGCGGTAGGCGGTTTGCGAGAGTATAATTGAAAGCATTTGTCCTCGTTTGGACGGTGCTTTCTTTTTTTATGGCTTTTGGCCGAAAGCCATGGCGTTAGAGGCTGAAGGCTCGCCGCCATGATTGAATAACAGGAATTCCTCCTGTTAAATCCCACCATTATGCGCAGTTAGAGCGTCATAACTGGAAATTCTCCCGTTAATTAGCCGTCCCGCGCCGTACAGAGGGAAGTTTCGGCAGAAATAACGGGAAGATTTCCAGTTACCCGCCAGGAAAGCCGCGATTACAAACATATTAACGGGAGATTTTCCGGTTACCGCCAACTGAGAGGTTTAACCTCTTGAGTCGCTGAGGGGCATCCCGATTGGAAATAAATTTCATCCAAATTCATAAATTTTGAAATAAAACTCCTTGAATTGATGATACGAATACGGTAGGATGGAAGAGAATCATCTTGTATTTTCAAATAAATCTTCGTATGATGATAGTAATTTTAGCTGAGAGAATATAGAGCGGGTAGGGAAGAGCGATGTCAATTAACGATAATATTTTGATCAAAATTCGGGATATGAAGGATAGTTTGACACCCGTAGAGAAATTGGTAGCGGAGTATATCTTAGAGAATTTGGAAGAGATCCCTCATTTATCGATTAAGAGTCTTGCTCAATTGACCAAAACAAGTGACGCCTCCGTGCTGCGCTTCTGCAAAACGATGGGCTACAAGGGCTACCGCAACTTCATCGTCAGCATTTCCGCATCAATCGGATCCATGGACGAGGAGCAGAAGGATCAGTATACGGATATTCAACCCGGAGACGATCTGTCGATCATTATCTCCAACATTTCCCGCAATAATAGCAAATCGATTGAAGATACACTCAGTGTGATTGATAAGAATGAAATCGCCCGTGCCGTCAAGGTGCTCCGCGAGAGCAACCGGCTCGTTTTCTTCGGAATCGGCGCCTCCGGATTGGTCGGCATCGATGCGGAGCAGAAGTTTTCGCGGATTAACAAAATGTGCCACACGTACACGGACGGCCACAGCCAGCTCACGGCCGCGACGCTGATGGACAAGTCCGACGTGGCGATCTTTATTTCGAACTCCGGCAACACGATGGAAATTCTGGATGCGCTGGACATCGTGAAGAAGAACGGGGCTTGCGTCATTGCCATTACCAAATATAACAAAAGTGAGCTCGCGGAGAAGGCGGATATCGTCCTTAGCATCTCCACGCCGGAGGTGACCATCCGGAGCGGCGCCATGGGATCGCGCATTGCCATGCTGACGGTCGTGGATATATTATTTGCCGGAGTAGCCAGCGCGGAGTATAAGAAAGTGAAGAAATATTTGACCAAAACGCATGATATAATCGCGAGCAGCAAGCATCGTAAATAATAAAAAAGACAGCGGATATCCTAAGAGAATAACCGTTGTCTTTTTTTGTCGTAATCAGAAATAAAAATTCAAAAGTTTTTTGTAAAATAAAATAAAATTTCAAAAAGTATTGACCACGATGAAATTTTTCGCTAGTATGAATTTAGTAAGCTTAAAGAAACAAACGGGATAGGAGGATGGGACTATGGATGAGTATCTGTCGGGGTTGACTACGGAAGAGATTAATGAGAAAACACAGATGATAGACGAAAGTACAACAGAGCAAATGTTACGTCTGATGAACGAACAGGATGCGACGGTACCTGCTGCCGTAGAGGCGGAAATTCCGCAGATTACGAAAGCGGTTGATATTTTGCATCAAGTGCTGAAAAACGGCGGCAGAATGTTCTACGTAGGGGCCGGATCTTCTGGCAGACTCGGTGTGCTCGACGCTTCTGAATGTCCTCCTACTTTTGGAGTAGATGCCATGCTGGTGCAAGGTCATATAGCCGGTGGCGATGTGGCCCTAAGATTTGCGGTTGAAGGATTTGAGGATAACGCAGAGGAGGGGGTCGCACTCATTGAACGTTGTGGAGTGACGGAGAAGGACGCGGTCGTTGGCATTACCGCCAGCGGAAGCGCGCAATTCGTCATTGCCGCTTTGAGGAGAGCCAAGGAGATCGGTGCTGCGACTATCGGCGTTGTGAATAACAAGGCTTCGAAATTGGCACCTGTCTGTGATGTGTGTATTGCGCCTGTCGTAGGGCCGGAAGTAATTATGGGATCCACCCGATTGAAAGCGGGGACAGCACAGAAGCTGGTTCTTAATATGCTGACGACGTGTACGATGGTGAAACTGGGGAAAACGTATAATAACTTGATGGTGGATATGAAGGCTAGTAACATCAAATTATACGACCGTTCCATCCGAATCATTCGGGCGGCAACGGGCGTGGACGAAGCGACGGCAATTTCCCACTTGGAAGCTGCTTCCATGAACTGTAAACTAGCAATTATGATGATCAAAACAGGCATGAACGCCGAAGCCGCTGAGCAGGCGCTGCAGCAATGCGACGGCAGTTTGAAGAAAGCCATACGTACCTTTGTTCAAGTTGTGTAAATAACTGAAATTATTAGGAGGTCTGTTTTTCATGAAAAGAAAAATGCCCGTATTAGCATCGGTCGTAGCTTTAACAATGGCTCTAACAGCTTGTGGTGGCGGTAACTCCGGCACGAAAGAAACAACTTCGCCAGCAGCTTCCGCTCCGGCGGCAACAGCCGGCGCATCGACAGCGAAAGACACCATTACGGCTTTGCTGCCACCGGTATCTCCGAACTATCAAAAGCAATTCGAGCAAATGTCCAAAGATTTCACTGCGCTGTATCCGAACCTGACGCTGAAGATCGAACCGGCCAGCTGGGAAGATATGAAGCAGAAGCTGGATACGCAAGTGAATGCGGGAAGCCCTCCTGACATCGCTTTCGGCGGCTCGGACGGCATTCCGAAGTACATTCAGCAAGGCTTGCTGATGGACATCTCCGATGTAGCCACACCTGAGATGGTTGGCGACTATGACAAAGCGCCGCTGGATTACATGAAGAACGGCAAAGGCCTCTACGGCTTCCCGGCATACATGGAAGTTCACGCATTGGGCGGGAACAAAGAATACTTGGAGAAAGCCGGCATCGATTGGAAGAAAGTACAAACGAACGGTTGGACCTACGATGAGTTTCGTCAAGCTGTCAAAAAAGGCGTAGTAACGGAAAACGGCAAAACGCGTTATGGCTTCGTATTCGCCGTGAAAGGCGTTGCCGCAGTTGACTACTTGGGTATTATGGCTAAGAATGCCGGTATGCCGCATGCCTTTAATAAAGATTTGAAATATGCGTACACTAGCAAAAACTACCTTGGGCTGCTGAAAGATCTTCGCGCACTGATCGACGACGGTTCCATGCCGAAAGAGCTAAGCTCTGTTGATGCCGGTAAACGTTGGAACATGTTCTTGACCGGCCAAACGATGATCACAGGTAAAGGTCTTGCGGTGTTCGAGAATTCGGCGAAAACGAACAATGCCAAGCTGAAAGCGAACGACGCAAGCGCAGTGAAAGATTCCATCCCGGTTGACTATGTTGTATTGCCTGCTCCAACGTTCCAAGGCGCTAAGCCTTCCTTCGCTACGGTCGTTGACGGTTACATGACGTTCCGCGGTAAGAAAGAGCCTACGGCTGAGCACAAGGCGAACGTTGTGAAAGCGGCATACTTCCTGGCTAGCGGCAAAAATGCAGCAACGACGAACAACGACCTGTTCGCTGCACACATCACGCAAAGCGCGAAAAAAGCGGCTGAGAGCATGAAAATCGAAAGAAGCCCTGAGAACGTAGCGGCTGTTGATTTCATGCTGAAAAATGCAACGCCGGCTCGTTCGGACATCCCGACAGAACTGGGCGCTAAAGCGATTAAATTGGAAACGGAAGTTATCGTACCGAAGTTCCAAGGTCTGATCGCAGGCGAAGTTACGCCTGAACAAATGTATGAAGCTGTGAAAACCGCTGCGATCGCCGCGTTTGGCGCAGACGGCATCGTGAAAGATTAATTTATAAAAAGCTGAAACTTCGGATAGTCGTGAAGGCAAGTTGCGCGGCTATCCGAACTATTTTAAAACCGGTTTTTTTGAAACGGGGTTAGGGGGTTAGACACAAATGGCTACGAATATCGCTAAACCGATGAAGAGAAAAGGCATCAGAGGAGAAGGGTCTTGGGGATATGCGTTCATTGCCGTCGCTTTGGTTGCTTTCGCGATGTTCACCGCGTATCCGGTCGTCAGCGCGTTCATCATCAGTCTCCAGGAATACAAACCTCTTGGTTCCACTTATGTCGGCTTAGACAACTATACCGCTACGATTAAAGACGGTTTGTTCTGGCAGGCTATGCGCAACACGGTCGTCTATACGGTACTGACCGTCCCTGTCAACTTGTTTCTTTCCTTGGTAATCGCCGTCTTGATCCTTCCGCTTAGGAAGAAGACGCAAGGGTTCTTCAAAGGTGTATATTATTTGCCGGTCGTTGCTTCCGGCGTTGCTTTATCCGTCGTCTGGCTCTGGATTTTCGATCCGATGGAAGGCGGAATACTGAACCAACTGATTCATTTCTTCGGCATCAGCAATCAGAACTGGCTGGGCTCGAGTAAAACGGCGATGTTCTCGTTGGTGCTTATGTCATGGCTTTCCTCTCACGGTACGAGCATTATCATCTACTTGGCAGGCTTGCTGGGCATTGACGATACGTACTACGAAGCGGCTGAAATGGACGGGGCGAACTTCTTCCAGAAGCTGTGGCACATCGTTGTTCCGGCGCTGAAACCGGCTACGCTGTTCCTCCTGGTGACAGGCGTTATCGGATCTTTCCAAGTGTTCCAGAATGCGTACCTGATGACGGGCGGCGGACCGAACAATGCCACGACGATGGTCGGTTTGCTCATTTTCAACAATGCGTTCACTTATTTCGAGTTTGGTAAAGCCGCGGCGCAATCGCTGATCCTGGCTGTGATCATCGCTTTGATTTCCGTGATTCAGTTTAAATATGCCGGCAAAGACGTCGAGTATTAAGAGAGGGGGATAACAACCAATGGCTTTGTACAGCAATCATACAGGAAACCCGAAGATTAAAACCATTCGCAACTCCATTATTTTTATCGCCCTTCTACTTTTTGCTCTGGCGACTATTTTTCCGATTTACTTCATGATTATTTCGTCTTTTGCCGATCCGGTTGAGGCTGGAGCCGTCGATTATTCCATCTGGCCGAGCAAGTTCACGTTCGCTTCTTTCAAATACTTCTTCGATTATAGCGAGTATTCGTACCGTTGGATTCTGAACTCGCTCATCGTGGCGACCACCGTCATGGTGTCCAACGTCATTTTCGCCAGTATGGCGGGGTATGCATTTTCTAAGCTTCGTTTCAAAGGCAGAGGCGTGCTGTTCGCTATCTTGCTCGTCTCGATGATGATTCCTTACCAAGTTACGCAAGTTCCTTTGTATATTCTGGTCGTTAACGTGTTCGAATTGCAAAATACGTACAGCGCGTTAATTATGCCGGGTATCGTGACCGTATATAATATTTTCCTGGCCAAACAGTTCATGAGCAGCATCCCGAACGAGATTATGGAGAGCGCCAAAATAGAAGGATGCAGCCAGTTTACGATCTACTGGCGGATTATTCTGCCACTGTCCAAAACCGTGCTTGCCGTTATGGCGATCCTCACGTTCATGGATAGCTGGAATACGTTCTTCTGGCCGCTGCTTGTGACCAATACGATGGATATGCAGACGATTCAGGTGGGACTGAAAAACTTCCGCTTCGCCAATACGACGTTCATCGCACCGATGATGGCGGGAGCAACCATCTCTGCATTGCCGATGTTTATTCTGTTCTTCAGTTTGCAGAAGTACTTCTTGGAAGGCGTTACGGTAGGAGCGGTCAAAGGCTGATCCAAGCCGCTCGCGGGGGAGGTATCGTTACAGGATGATCGTGTCATGGGATGAACAATATGAGCAAGCTGTTATTGATTTATGGAACAAGGAAGCCGTGAAAGAGGGATACAAGGAGCTTACCGCAGCAAGCTTTCGGAGCATCTTCACGGCGAATCCGTACTTTGATCGGCAGAACGCTTTTGTCTTGTTACAACAACATGAGGTCAAAGGCTTTGCCTGCGGCTGCACGGGAGACGATCTGCCGCTCGGTGAAGTGGCGGGGTATATCACCTGCATCGTGCTGGCCGAAGATTGCAAGAACGACGAACATTACCAGGGCATGCTGGACGCTTTGGAGCACCGCTTCCAGCAGCTCGGCAAGAAGCAGGGCGATGTTTTGTTTTTTAATCCGATGTTATTGCCGTGGTATATCCCAGGTACGCCGAAGCATGAGCATAACAATGCGCCGGGCGTGCCGGTCGAAAGCGGGCTGTATGCATTTCTGCTGAAAGCCGGGTATGTGGAACGCGCCAAAGAATGCGCGATGTACTTGAAGCTGGACGGCTTCATCATGCCCGAAGAGAGCAAAGCCAAGGAAGCCAAGGCGCAGGCCGAGGGTTATACCGTGGAGTTGTTCGATTCCGGCAAGCACAGCGGCGTTCACGAGATGCTTCAAGGTTTCAACAATCTTCTGTGGCAAAAGGAAATCGGGCAATGCACGGCAAGCGGTGTGCCAGTCGTCATTGCTGCATATAGAGATCAGGTCATCGGATTTGCCGGACCGGTCATTCGCCAAGATAACGGGCGCGGCTATTTTGCGGGAATCGGCGTGCTTCCCGAGCATGAGGGGCATGGCCTGGGCAGCATCCTGTTCTATAAGCTGTGCGAAGCCTTTCGTTCGATCGGAACCGAATATATGTCGCTCTACACGGGCAGTACGAATCCGGCGATCCGCATCTATGAGAGGGCCGGCTTTAAGACCGTCAAACAATTTTCTGTCATGAGAAGGGAGTTTGTGTAAGGTATGAGCGAGCAAAAGTTAACGATTCTGGCCATTGGCGGCCATGTAGGTGACGCGGAATTAACGGCGGGGGGCGTTCTGGCCAGCCACTTCCTGAAAGGGGACCGTATTGCCACCCTTGCGCTGACAGCAGGCGAACGCGGCGTTCCGGCCGGCCAAGATATGAACGAGTACCGCGAGCAGAAGGTGCGAGAAGCCAAGACGTTCGCTGAGATGCTCGGCGGAGAAGCGTTCGTCTTCGACGATATTCCGGACGGCGAGCTGCCGGATAGCCAGGAGCTGCGCTTCCGTGTATGCGATATCATTCGCCAAGTGCGTCCGAACGTCATTATTACGCATTGGAAGAACAGCATGCATAAGGATCATATGACAACGCACCGCATCGTCAATGATGCGCGTTTTTTCGCCGCCTTGCCGACGTTCGAACGCGAGCTTCCGGCTCACTTCGCACAGCGCCTGTACTATGCCGAGAATTGGGAAGACGCCGTCGACTACCGTCCGTACGTGTATGTCGATTACGATCAGGAAGCCTTCGATCTGTGGGTGAAAGCCGTTTCTACGCACTGGTTCGTAACCGGCAGCAAGTCGTTCAAGTACTTGGATTACTACAAGAGCTTGATGCGGGTTCGCGGCCTTGAAGCCAGAAAAGAATATGCACAAACGTTCATGATTCCAGAAGAAAATATGCGGGTGCTCAAAACTGAATTATAGCAATCATCTGACCTCTACACGCAGCCGCTTACTTGGATAAGGCTTAGGTAGAGGTTTTCTTATCATAAAATAAGGAATGAGGCGAACATTATGGTTCTTAACGGCATTGATCGCATCGGGCAATATGCACATTTATTCCAAGGGAAGCGGCTGGGGCTGATTACGGCGCCTACCGGACTGAATAAGGATTTCGTATCCACGATTCAGATTCTGCATGACAATTTCAATCTGACCGCATTATTTTCCCCGGAGCATGGTGTGCGTGGAGATCTAGCAGCCGGCGCTCTGGTCGATACCTACCTCGATCCCATTACGCAAGTGCCGGTATACAGCTTATACCGCAAAGATTCCAAGCGCCTGACCCCGGAGATGCTGGATGAGGTCGATATGATCGTCTATGATATTCAGGACGTAGGTACACGATATTATACATTTATTTATACCATGCTATACGCCTTGGAAGATTGCGCGAAAGCGGGCAAGTCCTTTGTAGTGCTGGACCGGATCAACCCGCTTGGCGGCGTGAAGGTGGAAGGTAACATATTGAAGCCGGAATACCAATCTTTCGTGGGCAACTATCCGCTCGCCGTACGCTACGGTCTGACGGCCGGCGAGTTGGCGATGATGGCGAACGATCAGATGAACTGGAACTGCGAGCTGCATGTCGTCCCTTGCGAGGGCTGGGAGCGCAGCATGCTGTTCCCGGAGACGGGCAAAGAGTGGATCCTGCCTTCACTGGGACTTCCGAGATTCATCTCGGCATTGTTGTACCCGGGAACGTGCATTTTCGAAGGGACGAACCTGTCGGAAGGCCGCGGGACGACCATCCCTTTCGAAGCGGTCGGCGCTCCGTTCATCGACGGACAGAAGCTGGCGGATGAAATGAACGCCATGAAGCTTCCGGGGGTTGTATTCCGTCCGGTATTTTTCAAGCCAAGTTTCTCCAAGCATCAAGGGGAATCGTGCAGCGGCGTGCAGATTCATGTGCTGGATATGCAAGCGGTACAGCCCCTGGCAACAGGCGTCAAGCTGATGTATACAATCCGGAATAATTATGAAGAGTTCGCGTTCCTGCCGCCATTCCGGGAAGGCTCGAGACCTTTCATGGATCTGCTTTGCGGGGATAACGCATACCGGCAAGAGAACGTAGACGTTGCGGCCTTACTGGAGCAGTTCCGTGAAGAAAGCCGAACGTTCGCGCAAATGAAAGAGCAGTACCATCTGTACAAATAGATCGGACGATATATGAGGAATATTTCTATGCCAAGAAAAGAGATGGGGCACCTATGAAAACATACGTAGCGGGGTTAGATGGCGGCGGAACCAAAACCGCAGTGAGAGTGGCCGACGAATCCGGTGTTGAAGTCCACAGCTTCACGTCCGGCGCCATTAATTATAACGGGCAGGATGCCGACAGCATCCGGCGCAGCTTTCTGGATATTTTCGCGGGGATCGCAGGTGCCTGCGGCGGACTTGAGCACTGCGCACAAATCGTCATCGGCGCGGCTGGCGTCAGCAATCCGGCCGTCTCCGCTCGTTTGGAAGCAAATTGCAGGGAGAGCGGTTATTCCGGGAAGCTGTTCATAACCGGTGACCAGGAGACGGCACTATGCGGGGCGCATGACAGCGAGTACGGTATCATTATGATTGCTGGCACAGGATCGATTTGTTATGGCAAAGGCAAGGACGGACGCATTCACCGCTCCGGCGGTTACGGTCACCTCATCGACGACGAAGGCAGCGGCTACAGTATCGGCCGGGATCTGCTCGCCTCGTTGGTGAAGGCGCATGACGGGAGAATCCCGGAGACTGTGATCTCGGGGATGGTCTATGAGCAGCTGCAGCTGACCACCGTGCAGCAGATCGTCGGCTTCGTATATAGCAAAGAAACGAACAAAAAGGACATAGCCGCCTTGGCGCCGATTCTGTCTCAAGCTTGTGCGCTAGGGGACGAAGCGGCATTCGCGATTGCGGAGAAACAAGCCGCCTCGCTGGTGGAAACTGCCGTTCCCGTGGTGGAGAAGCTGTCGATGCAGCAAGGAGCTCTTGCCATGGCGGGCAGCGTGCTGCTCAACAATGACGAGATCAGGCGTTCGTTCGTGGAGAAGCTGAAGGAGCGTTATCCGCAGCTGACCTGCATGAAGCCCATTAAAGACGCGGCCAGCGGAGCGGTCCTCATGGCATTGAACCGATTGAAGGCGGACCAGGCTTAGATTGGCGGCATCAAGGGATTGAACGGCAGCATTTATGAAGTTCTAGTGAGGGAGAGACATCGATGATGAAAGACATGAAGACGATGACGCTGAGAGAGAAGATCGGGCAGATGCTCCTCTGCGGTTTTGAGGGTACACAGGTCACGGATCAATTAAAAGAGCTTATTGCCGAGCACCATATTGGCGGTGTGATTTATTTCGCCCGGAATGTGATGAATACGGTGCAGGTCGCGGAGCTATCCGCAGAGCTGCAAGCGATCGCCGGACAAGCGGGAGTTGTGCCGTTATGGGTATCGATCGACCAAGAGGGCGGCATGGTCGCGCGGATTACGGAAGGCGTGGCACTTATGCCGGGTCAGATGGCTCTTGCGGCTGGTGCGCTTGGAGCGGCTGAGGGGACAGTAAATACAGAATCCAACGTAAATACAAGTGCAACGGGCTCCAACGAAGGAGCAAATACAAGTGCAAGTGCGGACCCCAACGCGGCCTATGAGGCTGCATTGATTTCGGGGAAAGAGCTTCGTTCGTTAGGCATCAACTTGAACTTCGCACCCGTGCTTGACGTGAACAACAATCCGGATAATCCGGTGATCGGCGTACGGTCCTTCGGCGAGTCGGCAGAGCTGGTCGCGGAGTTCGGGCGCCGCGCGGTGCAGGGCTTCCAGGATGCGAACGTCGTTGCAACGGCCAAACATTTCCCGGGACATGGCGATACGAGCGTGGACTCCCACTTGGATCTGCCGACGATTGTGCATGATCAGGAGCGGATTCGTTCGTTGGAGCTGGTTCCTTTCGTGCGGGCGATCGAGAACGGCGTCGATGCCATTATGTCATCGCATATTTATTTCCCGGCGTTCGAGGCCGAGAAGCTGCCGGCGACACTGTCCAGATCCGTGTTAACCGGACTGCTGCGCGAGGAGCTGGGCTACGAAGGCGTCGTCATGACCGACTGCATGGAGATGAACGCCATCGCCGAGCATTACGGCACGGTCGCCGCCAGCGTCATGGCGATCGAAGCAGGGGCTGATCTCGTGTTGATCAGCCATCGTCTGGACCGCCAGATCGGCGCGATTGCGGCGATCGAGCAGGCTGTGCGCGAGGGGCGCATCAGCGAAGCGCGTATCGACGCTTCGGTCGAGCGATTGCTCGCGCTGAAGGCGCGCCGCGGCTTGCTGGAGCCGCAGGCGGGCGAAGTCGGGACCGCGGACCACTGCGCGGTCGCACAGCGTCTCAGCGAAGCCAGCATTACGCTCGTCAAGGACGAGCGGGGGCTGCTGCCGCTGAAGCGGGTTCGGACGCTGGCGGTCACTGTGGCCGCAGCGGTTTCCTCCGGCGTGGACGAAGCGTACGCCGGACCGGCGAGCCTCGGCGCGGCTTTGGCGGCGCGCGGCCTCGACGTGATCGACCGCGTGCTGCCGCTGGCCGAGGTCGGCGCGAGCCTTGACGCTGTGCTAGCTGCGGCTGAAGGAGTCGAGCAGATCGTTGTCGGGACGTACAACGCCAGGTTCCACGCCGCACAGGTCGAGTTGGTGCGCGCCCTGCAAGCGCTGGGTAAGCCGCTGGTCGTCGTTGGGCTGCGCGTGCCCTATGATTTACTTGAGCTTTCTGAGGTATCTACATTCATTGCGGCGTACGAAAGCCGTCCGCTGGCGCTGCAAAGCACGGCGAAAGGCTTGCTCGGCGAGCTCGAGATGAAGGGACGTCTGCCGGTTAGTTTGGGTTCCGGTTACCCGGCAGGCTGGAGATGGGAGGGCGGACTGTGATGCTCCGTACCCTCCTGAACCGGACCTCGCTCACCGTAGCGGGGCTTATGTCAGGCACTTCCTTGGACGGCATCGACGTTGCGATTGTCCGGATCGACGGCTGCGGGTTCGAGGCACAAGTGAAGCTGCTTCATTTTGAGAGCTTCCCCTTCGATGCGGAATTGCGCGAGAAGCTGAAGCGCCTGTGCTCTGTCGATCACTCCGATGTCGCGCTGCTGTGCGGCATGAACTTCGCCATCGCCGAGCGTTTTGCCGACGCGGTTATGCGCACAGCTGCGGCTGCGGGGATGGCTATGGAGGAGATCGATCTTATCTCCTCCCATGGCCAGACCGTTTGGCACATTCCGGTGGCGGATGAGGCCGACCCGTTCCTGCCGAAGTCGACGCTGCAGATCGGCGATCTGTCCGTTATTGCCAAACGGACCGGCCGCCCGGTCGTCGGCGATTTCCGCACCGCCGATATGGCGGTTGGCGGTCAGGGCGCGCCGCTCGTGCCTTACGGCGACCTCATCCTGTTCAGCGATGCCGTCAAAGGGCGCATCCTGCAGAACATCGGCGGCATCGGCAACTGCACGGCGATTCCTGCCCGGAGATCGGCCGCCGCCAGGGCCGACGGAAGCGATCTTATCGCCTTCGATACGGGGCCGGGCAACATGGTCATGGACCAAGTCGTCTATGAACTGTCGGCTGGCGCGCTGACCTATGATGCAGACGGCGCATGGGCGGCTCGCGGCCAAGTTCATGCCGAGCTGCTGGAGGAGACGCTGGCGCATCCGTATTTCGCGCAGCTTCCTCCGAAGACGACCGGCCGCGAGCTGTTCGGCAAGGCGTACACGGAGGCGTGGCTCGCATCCGCCAAACAGCGAGGGTTGGCCGCTGAAGATATCGTCGCTACCGCGACGGCCTTCACCGCGCATGCCATCGCTCGTGCTTACCGCGACTTCGTCTTCCCGCAGTGTGACATTGCGGAAGTCATCGTCAGCGGCGGCGGCGCGCGCAACCGCACATTGATGAGCATGCTGCAGCAGCTGCTCCCGGACCAGACCGTCCTCACCTCCGATGAGGTCGGCATATCCGGCGACGCCAAGGAAGCCATCCTGTTCGCCCTGTTGGGCAACGACTGGATTCATGGCGTGCCGAACAACCTGCCCTCGGCCACAGGCGCGGAGCGCCCGACGGTGATGGGCAAGCTGGCTTTGCCTTAAAAAGCTCAGTTGAAAAACCTGCATAACCTGCATCAAATTCCACTCTTTATAACCATAATCGGTTATTGTAGAGAATTTGGATGCAGGAGAGGCAGGTTTTTTTCTTTATATGGTTCCTCGTTTGCAGATATCTCAGAAAGATTCCTGAATGGTTTACCCCTAGGGGGAAGAATAAAGGATTTGTCCTTGGTTTAATATTCGTCGCAGAATAAATAAAGAGCTAAGCAATTAGAATTGCTTAGCTCTTTATTTATTTCGTAGAGCTCACCTGCAATAGGTGAGCCTCTTTGGTTTGGTTAAAGTGCGTCAAGGTGAACAAGAAGTCACCTTTGTAGTAGCTGTTTGTGTAGGTGCCGTTACCGGCTCTTACGCCCGTTTCCATCACGGTGTAGCCGGCATCATTGGGCTCGCCGGGCTTGGTGACGGTCTCGATAGCCGGCTGCAGCTGCGCCAAGGGCTTCGAGCCCCAAATGCTGAGGGAGGTGACGACAGCCTCCTTCGGGTTGGTCTTCGACGGTTCGACCAACAGCGAGAGTTGGTAGGCTGGATAGTTCAGCAGCAGCTTCACGCTGGCACTGGCCCCAGCCCCGGCTGCTGCCGCCCCGCCCGAGCCGGCGCCCGCGGCCGGCTCGGGCGGGGCGGCAGCATCGCCGGCAGGGTCAACTGCCGCGGAGGCGTCCACCGCCGCCTCCTGGCCCGCAAGCATGACGCTGTCGTCCAGCAGCGTCACTTCCCCCGGTTTGCCCAGCAAGTCTTCGACTTTTTTGCTGGACAAACCGATGAAGCTCTGCAGGCTGACCTGGCCGCCTGCAAAGAAGCTCCGCAGCAGCGGCGCGCCGTCTGCGTCAAACAGCGTGCCAAGGCCGTCATAGACGCCGACCTTGAAATCCCCTTTGTAGACGAGTTTGCCTAACTCATCATACGCTTCGCCGGCGCCGGTCAAGGCGCCGTTCACGTACGTGCCCTTGAAGCGGGGCACGGCCTTCTCATCAAAGGCGGTGCCTTCCCCGCCGTAGAGGCCCGCAAGGAACTGGCCTTTGTACCTCATAAGGCCGCTAGCGCTAAACTCAGTGCCCTCGCCGGAAAAGCTGCCGCCCAGGAAGCCGCCTTCATACACGAGCTGGCCTTTCGTATCAAAAAGCTTCCCGGCTCCGTTATACTGTCCGGCTGCGAATTCACCCTCGTACTGGGTGATGCCCCCCGAGTAGAACAGTTTGCCCGCACCGTTATACAGACCGCCGCTAAACGCGCCTTCGTAGAGAATTTCGCCGCTCGGGGCGAATAATTTGCCGGCACCGCCATACTTGCCGTTTTGGAACTCGCCGATATACAGCACTTTCTGGTTGGCATCGTATAACGTGCCGGCGCCATTGAAGGCATCTCCGGCAAAAGCCCCTTTATACAGCAGGGAGCCGCGCTCGTCATAGAGTGAGCCCGCGCCGGACTTCTGGCCTTTGTCGAAATCGCCTTCGTAGGCGAGCACGCCGTTATTGTGGTACAGCTTGCCTTTGCCGGCATACAGGCCGTCCGCCAAGCCGCCTTCGTAGCGGGCTGCCTTCTCGGCGCCAACGACTTTGCCGTTTCCGGAGAAAGCGGTCAGCTTCGTCGTGTTTTCCTGCAGCACGGGCACCCGGCCCAGCCATCGGTTCACAATCGCCGGCGGCCGGACGAAGATGAAGAAGAGGACGACAAGGATGAAAAGGACGATGAAAAGCAGCAGCCTCTTGGAGACGTAGTAGGATCCGATCAGAACATAATTTTTTAACGAAGTCTCCCGCGTTTGCAGAAAGACCCGGAGCATTTGTTGGAACTTGATAATGGCCAGCTTCGGCAGCCTTCCAAGGGTTTGGATGGCTTTCATGACATGGCCGATGAACGGTGCTACGACAGGCCTTAGCACTTTCTCAAGGGTTTTGACCGGCTGAATCTCCAAATGATTTCACTCCTAAGAGGGATTGTAGGTACTGAACGCGGCCGAGAAGGTTAAGGCACTTGAATGGTCATTTGACCCGGCTGCTGAATTTGGATGACGCCGCCCCAGTTGCACATACATTTGGAAGTGTTGTTCAGAGCGGGCATGTTGGCGACGAGTACCGTCGGCGAGCCGGGTACCCAAGGGGCTGCCGTTACCGGTATGCAGGGCATGGGGGTGAGTACGCCGAATGCAGCCGCCGTTGCCGCGGCAACCATAGGGTTGGCCATTGAATTGCACATGCCGAACGGCAAAATGTTCACCATCGGCTTATTATCCATAATGTTGGCGATCGGCATGGAGGTCATCACCATATTCGCCGGGAGCACCATCAAGGAGCTGGGGGCTGCGCCGAACGTGCATTGCAGCATCGCACCGCCGCAAACGATGTTTCCCATGGGCAAATCTCCTTCCTAAATACCGGAAAACTCTATTACTTTTATACTACTAGAAAAGAAGTTAACCATCAATCTATTACTTTATTCGATTGTATTCGCTAAGTTTCTCCAAAAGATGGGTGCGAGAGAGTGGGAGATATTGTACTATAAAGAAAGAGAGATTCATGAGCGGAGGGATTCATCATGGCAAGGGGAAATGCGGTGAAGCTGGGCCTTGCGCTGCTGCTGTCGGCGACTCCGGTGCTGGCTGCCGGGCCAAGAGCGGAAGCGGCGTCAGTGAAGGCTTTGACGATGAAAGAAGCGCTGGATCAAGGGTTGAAAGTCAGTTCCGTGCTGCGGGATGCGAAGACGGATATTGCCAAGAAGAAGCTGGAGCTGGAGCAGGCTCAGCATGCCGTGAAGAGCGAGGAAGCGAAGGCTTCCGGGCTGTTTGCCAAGCCGCGTAATTTGAGCCAGGATTTGACGACCCGGATGAAGGTGCCGGAAGCCAGGAAGCAGCTGTATATCGCACAGGAAACGCTGCGCCAGTCCATGAATACGGTTCGTTTCGACGTCATGAAGGCGTATTTGACGGCCTATCAAGATTCGGCGGCGGAAGAAGGTGCCCGCAAGCGCTGGGAGAATGCGAAGTCGGCAGTCGACACGGTCCGTACGAAGCGGAAATACGGGCTGGCGGACAGCGCCGAACAGGAGAAGGCGGATAAAGCGCTCGAGAAGGCCGCATCCGAATATAAGCAAGCACAGCTGACGGCCAAGACGAGCCGGTTGGCGCTAGGCAAGCTGTTGGGCTTAGATATGGAGAACAAGGTCCAATTATCTTTCGAGCCCGATTATGCGAATCTGGATCAGAAGCAGCTGCCGGGCTATATCGCCAGCGCGCTGAAGTCGACGCTTAGTCTGCTGAAGGATACGGAGGACCGGCGGCTGGCGGATCACAAGCTGAGCACGGCCCGCGATCTTTACAGCTCCAAGTTCGGCAGCAGCCGAATGAAGGTCATGGACGGCATCTACAAGTCCAAGGATATCGATATGGAGATGTTGGGCGCCAGCTATGAAGCGACGCTGGCCAGAGTGAAGAAGGATTGGGAAGGGTATTTCCTGCTGCTTGGCTTTATCCCGATCCCCAAATCGCTGCTGCAAGGGGAGTTCGACGGACTGCGCTATTTGGACGATCTGCGGGATGCCCTGCCGATTGCGACGATGGAACAGAATAAGGCGGCCCTGCAGGAGAAAGAAAGCCGGAGCAGCGTCATCGCTGCCGTGCGGGCTTCCTATATGGAAGCCAAAGGGGCGGAGGAGGGCTATGCCCAGGCTTTGCGCGATAAGGAAAGCGCGGTGAGCGCTTTGGATAAAGCGTCCCGGAAGGTGAAGCTCAGCCTCATGAAAGCGGACGAGCTGCTTCCCTATCAGGAAGCGGTTGCGAAGGCTGACGAACTCATTCTATCGGCACAATTAAGCTACAAAACAGCGCTCGGGAAGCTGGACGTCGAGACCGGCGGAGCCGTGGACAAAACGTTGAAAAAGGGGATCCTCCCTTACCGGAATCTGGATGACGGGCTTGCTGCCGTCAAGCCGCAAAATCCGCAGCCTCCTGCAGGCACGTGGAAGCTGAAGTCTGCGGTAGGGCCGCTGCTTAGCGATTTCAGCGTGACGGTGAATCGGAAGCTGGGCGCGACGGAGTATGCCGTGTTCACCAAAGAAGGCCGTCCGGTCGGGAAGAAGACCAAAATCAATAAACCGGTGCGCAATCTAACGCTCAAATTCGGCCAAACCGACAATTTGAAGGTCGTATTGTATGCGAAGGGAACGCCGATCGGCGAACTGCTGCTCGAAGGCAAAGGAAACGCAGGACAGCTGGCGGCACCGGCTGCGGAAGATGCTGCGGCAGGCGGAGGAAGCGAAGGCAGTGCCGGCGGCGTAACGCAAGGTGGCGGGACAGCAGGTTCAAGCGGCGATAGCGGCACATCCGCAGGCAGCGAGGCCAAGGGACTCGGAACCGTCATTATCGGCTCCTACCAAGTGCAGCTGGAGGCGCTGACCCCGGAAGCTTACAATGCGGCGTCGGCTACGATGTCGGCATCGGGGCAAGGGATTTATTATAAGGCGGATGAGCCGGGAGCCGTCTGGTTCGGCCTGGATAATGCCGTGGAAGCCAGCGCGCTGGAGGATCCGGGCAGTGCTTCGGCGCTTTCCAAGGAAGAGGAGGCAGCTTTGAAAGTTACAGTTGAAATAGCCAAACCGGGAGCGATCGCATCTTTGCAGACACCTGCACAATTGCAGCAGCAAATCGATACGCTGAAGAAGGATATTGAGAAGCTGGAGGCTGCCAAGGAAGCGGCCGTAACGGATATGAAGCTGAGCGAGATCGCCGACCTGGCGGTTGAGCTCAAGGATGCGCAGGCGCAGCTCGGCATGCTGGAGGCGCTGCAGAAGGGCGACAGCCAGGCAGCTCTGAAGCAGATGGAGCTGGTGAACAACCCGGACGCGCTGATCGCAGCGCTGGCCGAGGAAGAGCAGGCCCCGCCGGGCGAGCCTGGCGGGGAAGGTGGCGCCGACGGCTCCGCGTCGCCGGGTAAGGATGCAGCCAGCGAGGATGCGCTGGCTGCCCAAGCGGAGCTCCAGCAGGCGAAGCTGGAGCAGGCCCTTGCCGCCGGCGAGCCGGAGGCAGCGGCAGCCCTGCTGCCGCTGCTCCTGGGAACGCAGGCGAAGCTTGCGGATGCGAGGGCAGGCGCATCCGCAGGGCAGGCTTCGCTCGCCGAGGCGAAAGCGAAGCTGGAGGCTGCGCTGAAGCAGGCGCAAGCGCAGGGGGATGCGGAGCGGGCCGAGACGCTGACCCGCTCGCTGGAAGCCGTCGCCGAGGCGCAGCTGACGGCGAAGAAGGATGCGCTGTTCGCGCAGCTGGACGCCGTGGAAGAGCTTGCGGCAGCGCTGCCGCAGGAGGCGGGCGGCGTTCAGGCGCTGCTCGAACAGCAGGTAACGAAGCTGCTGAAGGAGCTGCAGCAGCAGGAGCAGGCCAAATACGCGCCGGAGGAGAAGCAGGCTCTGGCGGAGGTGTCGCAAGCGCTCGCAGGCATCACAGCCATAGACCCGGGCGCGGTTCTTGATGTGGGAACGGCGGGGGCGGACGTCCCATCGGACCCGGTACCGGTGTCCATTCAGCCGGTTCCGGCAGAGAATGTGCTTTCGCCCAATATTTTCATCAAATTCGACGCTCCGCCTGTTATAATAAACGGGCAGGCCTATTTGCCTATAAGATCCGTATCCGAGTCATTCGGTGCGGCCGTGGATTGGGACCAGGATAGTCTCACAGTAACGGTAAGTACAGAGTATACGACAATCACAAGCCGCATCTTTGAAGACCAAGCTTACGTTGACGGCGATCCCATGCAAATCGATGGACCCGCTTATCTGCTGGAAGGCCGGACGTATGTCCCACTTCGATTTATTGCAGAGTTTCTGGGGCTTCAGGTTGATTGGCATGCGCCTACGCAAATCATTCAGATTTCAAATTAAGAGGGGATTAAAGAGCGATGAAGAAATCGATCGCGGCATTGTTGATCGTATTGCTGCTGCTGGGGGCTGCCGGCACTTATTTGGGAATGAACCGGGATAGCTTCTCACTATGGCCTTTCCACAAGAGCATGCCTTTTGACGGCTTATCGAAGGCGGTCTCGGACGGGCACAACAACTTGTTCGTCATCGATAATGCGAAGAAGACGATTCACAAGCTGGACGGCAATGGCGTGCTTCAATACTCCATCACCAGCGAAACCGGCAAGAACGGCGAGGTGTACCGCTTTAACGATATGGCCGTCGACGATCAGGGCTATCTGTACACGATTCGGACCCTGCTCGATCCGTACGGCATTGCCGTGAAATCCGAGCAGATCGTCCGGTATACGCCGGACGGCCTGTTCGACCGCAGCCTCTTCACGAAAGAATACGATTCGCAAACCCAGCGGTACCGGCTGGGCTCCTTGCGGAACGTGCAGGTTCGCGAAGGGAAGGTTTACTTTTTCAATGACGACGTTCAGCAATTGACTCTCTATCAAGCTCCGGCGAATGTGGCCGTGCCGGCGGATCCGCAGTCCGTTCTCACGATTAAACTGCCGCAGAACAAATTCGTGTCCGAAGCGGACGGCTATAAACCGGGGGAAATTTATTATTCTACACGCAGCGGCGAGATTTACCGGGCTTCCGGCGACGGCCGCTCCGAGCTCGTGTATCCGCTGGACGGATTGGATCGCACAAGGCGCAATTTCCCGGAGAGCATGCATTTGGACAACGAGGGACGCCTGATTTTCATCGACTTCAACAATAAGATGATTTCCCGGCTCGATCCAGCCCATCCTTACACAATTGAAGGTCTGGTGACGGAAGAGAAGGTTAAGGCGAGCGGCGTAGAGTTAGCCTTCGATGCGACAACAAGCTCCATCTCACAGGATGGCAGTTTGATTATCGTGGAATCGGCGCAGATCAACCGCCTTCTGCCGGACGGCACGATTACGCCTTCCATGGTGGAAGCGTTGTTCAGCCAATCGGCGAAGACCCGGGCGATTCTTCTCTGGTCAGTCGCCGTAGCCGGCGTTATGCTGGTGCTGTACGCGCTCAAAATCATCTTCTTCAACCTGCTGCAGCGCCGTCTGCCGCTCATGATGAAACAAATTCTCATCCTGGTGCCGGTGATTGCCGTATCTATGATTCTATTGTCTACAGTTATTTACAACAGCTTCTCGAAGAAAATGGAAGAGGAAACGTTCAGCGAGCTGATTCTGCTGGCGAGGAACGGGCAGAACCTCGTGGACGGCGACAAGCTGGAAAGCCTTACGTCGCCATCGGATTATAACGGTGCGATTTATCAATCGTTCCGCAAGAAGATTCAATCCGTCTTCGAGAACAACGCGCAGGACGACAATCAAGGCTTCTACAAAGCCGTTTATAAATACGAGAACGGCGTCATCTACCGTATTATGGAAGATGATGACGGGATGCACATGTTTAATCCGTTCCAGCAGACGCCTGAGAACCAGCAGGTCGTCTTGGAGGGTAAGCCGGCTACGGGACAGTGGCAGGACTTCTCCGGGGAATGGCGCTATGCGATTGCACCGATTTTCAACTCCGCGGGCCGAATCGTCGGCGTGTTCGAAACAAGCAAAAATCTGGACGGCATCCTCAAACACCGCCAAACCGTATTGCAATCGATTATTCGCAATATCGCTCTCATATCGGTCGGCTTGCTGCTTGTGTTGGTGCTGATGACGTACGTGCTGCTTTCCTCCATTCGGAAGCTGCGCAACAGCGTCGGCGAGATCGCCAAGGGCAATTGGGATACGGTCGTTAGGATCAATACGAGGGATGAAGTGTCGGATTTGGGCGACAGCGTCAACACGATGGCGGCGCGCCTCCGGGACTACATCACCAAGGTCGAGAATTTCAGCCAATCTTACTATCGGTTCGTTCCCCAGCAGTTCCTGCGGTTCCTGAACAAGGAAAGCATTCTGGAGGTGGAGCTTGGCGATCAAGTGGAACAAAATATGTCGATTCTAATCTTTAACATCCGTGGCTTCTACCAGATGTCCAAGCGGCTTACGCCGGAAGAGAACTTCAATTTCGTCAATTCGTTCCTCAAAAGGTTCGGTCCCTATGTCCGGAACCATCAGGGGCTTATGAACAAGTACCTGGGCGCAGGTTTCATGGCGTTATTCCCGAACCAGGCGGATGAAGCGCTCATTGCGAGTATCGAGATGCGCAAGGAGCTGGAGCTGTACAATTCGCACCGGGCCAAAGTCGGCTATTCGCCGCTCGATTTCGGCATCGGCCTGCACAAAGGGCCGCTTCGTCTCGGCATTATCGGCGAGGAGCAGCGGCTCGAGGGCAACGTGATCTCCGACGGCGTCAATGTAGCGACAGTGCTGGAGAAAATGACGGAGCCGCTCGGCGCGTCGATCCTGATCACCGATCATGTGGTGCAGTCGCTGCAGCAGCCGGCCGGCTTCCAATTCCGGAGCCTGGGATTGATTCAGGTTGAAGGCGTGAAGGAGCCGCTTCGACTGTTCGATGTGTATCAAGGCGATCCGGACACGATCCGCGTCCTCAAGGAGAAGACCAAGGCGCTGTTCGAGCAGGCGGTCACCTACTATCAGGTAGGCCGTTTCTACGATGCCCGTGAAGCGTTCCTGATGGTCATCAAGCAGAACCGGCAGGATAAGGCGGCGCAGCTGTACTTCTATATTTGCGACGAATATTTCCAGAATGGCACGACGGCGGAATGGAATGGCACACTATCTGTTTCTTGATGAAAGAGGCGAAACCTGACATGCAAGTCCAAGAGCTAACGAATGAGAAAGACGCACTTCGCATTACCGAGTTTTATTTATCCTCGTCATCGTTTGACGACCAGCGGCATACGCCCGGCGAGCTGGATCATTTTCGCAACGCTCCCCTGCAGAGCCTGACACAGCGCAATCACCGGCACTGGTTCATTGAGAACGAGGACGGAGAGATCATCGCCGTTACGAGCTGCAAAGAAAATGAGCATCAATCCGGCGGATTCTTGTGGGATTATTTGGCTGTGCATCGCGAGTACCGCAGGCATGGGTTTGCGAAAATTTTGTTCCAAACGCTGGAGGCGTTCTCCAGAGAAGCGGGCGGGCGCTACATCCTTACTTATACGTGTGACTTGCCGGAATATCAGCCGATTCAGAGAATGTTCCGGGCGAACGGCTTTGAACTCATTGGCACTTATCCGAATTATTACTATGAAGGCGAAGCGAGACTGGCTTTCTACAAGCCGCTTGTGCAACACAAATGAACTTAGATTGGACCTGATGATATGCAAGGAAGCTTAACCAGATGGATGGGACTGCGCACAGAGGATATCCGCAAGCTGTGGATGATGCTGCCGATCTTTTATTTCAGCGGGATCGCGGAATCGTTGAATTATACTGCCTTCATGGCGCTGTTCAATCAAAGATTCGGCGTGCAGTATTTGCCCTATATCTACATTGTGGAAGCAGCGATCATGCCTCTGGAGGGCTGGCTCTTGGCTAAGCTGGCTGAACGGATGCCGAAAGCCCGGATGATGACGACGCTCTACTTGATTATGATGGGGCTGCTGCTTCTGAACGGGGCGGTGCTGCTCGGCTTCAAGGCGGGCGGCATCGATTTCCGCTACTACTATCCGATTCTGTTCCTGTCCTCCAATTTCGTCGTCAGGCAGCTGACGCTTCTTCTCTGGAGTACGGCCTTCGATCTGTGCCCGACCCAGCAGGCCAAACGATTGATGCCCGTGTTCATCGCCTCTACGACGACAGGCGGCATTACGGCCGGGCTCATCGCCCATCAAGTCGGCAAGCTGCTCGGTACCGAAGCGGTCTATGCGCTGGCTCCCGTGCTGATGGTCGGCGGCTTTCTGTTCTTCCGCAAGGCGCTGGCGCGCTACTTGGCGCCATTGACGCTGAAGGAAGATTTGCGGTCCAAACAGGGAACCGGCACGGAAGAGCAGCAGATGCCTGCCGGGTATTATTTCAAAGAGATGCTGCGCAGCCCGTTTCTGCTGTGCGCCGTCGCGTTGATGACGCTCATGCCTGCGGTGTATTTCATGATCGAATATCAGTACTTTACCGCGGCGGAGGCTCATTTCCCGGCAGAGGGCGATTTGACCTCGTTCTACGGTTTAATAACCGCTATCCAGTTTACATTCTGTCTGCTGCTGCAGACGGTGTCGACGCGTTTAATGAATTGGCTGGGTGCCAGCAATATGCTGCTCGCGATTACGATTGTATTCTTCGGCGGCTTTGGCTTGACGGCGCTGTTCATGAATGAATCACTCGGGCTGGCGATGGTGTCGGGTTCCTATGCCGTCTTTTATATTTTGCTGTATTACATTGCAGAGCCTTGTTATCAGCTGTTCTTCAAAATGATGCCCATCGCCAAGCGGGACGGCTATCGTTATTTCGCTCAAGGCGTAGCGGCCTCGGGCGGCATTCTGATCGGTTCGCTCTTGTCGCTGCTGCATGCTTTCGGTCTCATCCGGCTGTCTCCGCTGGCTTGGCTAGGCGTGTGCGTAGCGGCCGTCCTCATCCTGGTGGCCTGGTACGGCCGGCATTTGTACATTCGCGAGCTGGTCAAAAGCGTGCAGTCGCTGCACGCCGATCTGTCGGACATCGCCGAGTCCTTCATCGGGGGGATTCGCAGTTCCAAGGCGCTGTCGGCTATGCTGGGCTATTTGAAGCATCCGAACGATTACGTGCGGGAGCTGGCGCTGGAAGTGATCGGCAAAGCGAAGGATTCCGCGTTCCTCCCGCATTTGATCGGGATGATCGGAGAGGAGAGTTCGCGCATCCGCATTGCTGTGCTGCGGGCGATGAATTTGCAGAGCGCAACGATCCAGGATCTGGTGCAGGTCGCTTCGTTCCTCGAGGATGAAGATCCGGAGGTGCGCGCAGAGTCCGTGAAGCTGATCTCCCGGGCTACGCATTTGCGCAGCCAATCGCATTTCTTCATTCGCGTCAAGCTGCTGGATAGCCATCCGAAGGTGGTTCATGAAGGCGTCAAGGCGCTTTATGCACTCGAAAGCGAAGAGAGCTATCAGGCCTGCGACGAGGCGATCATCAAAATGCTCGATAACGGTGGAGAATGGGCCGTATACGGCTGCCATACGGTAGCGGATCTGAAGCTTGAGACGTACGCAGCTTGGGTGCTGTCGCTGCTAGACGATCATCGCCCGGCGGTCAAGGTCGCAGCTGCGCAATGTCTCGGCAAGCTTCGTCACATCGAAGCGATTCCGCTGCTTCTCGGCATGGTGCCGATGGCGGACCAGGAGCTGCGCAAGGCGATTCTCCAAGCCTTCGTGGATATGGGAGATCGGGCTTTACCGGCGCTGCTGGGCAGCATGGATCATGCCAATCCGTTTATATGGAACGCAGCGGTGACGGCTCTCGCCGAGCTGCTCGACGAGAGCGGTCTGAGGACGCAGCTCGTCGACCGCTCGGTTGCCCGCATGCTGGCTTCCACGCAGGAGCGCGCCCTGCCGGCAGCGCTGCAAGCGCTTGGCATGCAGGGGCTTGCCGAGCTGGCGAACCAGCGCTGCGCAGAGCTGCACAACGCGCTCGTCGGCGGCGCGTGGGCGGTGATGGCGAAGTTCGTCGACGAACGGGTCGTCGCCACGCTGCGCGAGGTGACCCAGGATGAAAGCGAAGAGGTGCGCGATAACGGGCTTGAAGTGCTCGCCGAAGGCATCGGTGACCGCAAGCTGGCGCTGGCTTTGCTGGAGTTGTTGAAGGACGATGCGCCAAGCGGCGAAGCGGAGGCGGCGGAGCCGCTGCTGCTTCTGAAGGAAGCTGCCGCATGGTCGGACAGTTGGTTGAGAGAGATCGCCGTTTATGCATTAAGTGCACGGGAGCGTGATGAGATGAAAGAAGAGCGCAAGTTTCTGACAATGCTCGATAAAGTCATTTTCTTGAAGCAGGTGTCGTTATTTGCCGACCTGTCGGTGGATGAACTGGGCTTGATTGCCGGCATTGCCACCGAGGAGGTCCATGAGGATTTAACCTATCTGCTGCGCCGTGGGCAAAGCAATTCGGCCATGTACTTGATCATCGAGGGCAATGTGGAGCTTAGCAATGAAACCGGCAGCGGCGAAACGGGAACGATCGGCGTGCTTGGACCGAAGCAGGCTTTCGGGGAAACGACGGCGCTCGACGGTTCGCCTTCCTCGATTACGGCGCAAGCGATCTTCGATGAGGTGCGCGTGCTTGCTCTGCAAGGTGAAAGTTTGTCCCGCCTGGTGAGACTTTATCCGGAAATCGGCATCGGGCTGCTTCATGCGTCCAGTGCGCGCGTTCGTTTGCTGGAAAATATGCTTTTGAAAATGGCGTAATAGGAAAAAAGGGGGGAATGGCCGTGGCCGTGTCATCGTCAGAGACGCTTGTCATGCGCAACGATCTGCAGGAGCTGGAGCGGCTCGGGGCCTTCTTACGCGGCTTGGCGCAGAGGATGGAGATCGATGAGCAGACGCTGTTCCAAATCAATTTGGTGTGTGACGAGCTTGTAACGAACATCATTCTGTACGGTCATCCCCCGGAAGAACGCGGCTTACACGCTATTCGGCTGATGATCGGGAGCCATTCGGGCGGATGGGAGCTGTGTTTGTCGGATCACGGCGTCCCTTTCAATCCTTTGCTCCAATCGTCCCCGCGCGTCGATCTGGATATAGAGGAACGAGGCATCGGCGGGCTGGGCATTCATTTCGTCAGACAAGTGATGGACGATATCCGATATGAGCGCGTAAATGAACAAAACGTATTATTAATGACGAAACGCCGTATCCAGGAGGAGGGAATATCATGAACATAACGGAGCAGTTGCAAGGAGAGATCGTGCTGCTGGGCATAAGCGGCAGGCTGGATGCCAACACATCCGGAAGCTTGGAGGCCGCTTTTGCGAAATTGACCCAACAGGGGAACGGGAAGTTTGTTTTCGATCTGCAGGGGCTTGAGTATGTAAGCTCCGCAGGACTGCGAAGCCTGTTATCAGCTGCCAAAATGACCAAAGTCATCGGGGGCAAACTGGCGCTGGCGCGCATGAACGAGCACGTCAAAGAAGTGTTCGATATGTCGGGGTTTAGCTCTATTTTTGCGATCTACGCGACGGAAGCGGATGCGATCGATGCCATTTCCTAGATCCTGTCATACATGCAACGGAAAGAGGAGGCGCGCAGAATGAATGCAACTGTTGGCGTACTTCTTCTGATCTGTTTGGCGGTCGGGACCGTCTGGCAGCTGAGCGAACGCAAGCGCAAAATCGCCGAAGCGGAGCTGCAGCGGACGATGCAGTTGTTCGATGTCAGTCTGGAAGTCAATTCGACGATACAGAAGCAGGATTTGCTGGCCCAAATAATGGAGACTTCGTCCCGCGTCATGAATGCGGAGGCTTCCTCCGTCATCCTGGTTGACGAAGCTAAGGGCGAGCTGTTCTTCGACCTTGCACTCGGCGAGAAGGGCGACGAAGTCCGCGAGATTCGCCTCAGAATCGGCGAAGGCATCGCCGGTTGGGTCGCCCAGACCGGCCAGTCCGTCAAAATCGACGATGCGGCGCAGGACGATCGGTGGTCGTCCAAAGTCGCCAAGCGGGTCGATTACCCGACACGCAACATGCTCTGCGTGCCTCTCGTCAGCAAAGGCAAAATCATCGGCGTCCTGCAAGTGCTGAATAAGCGGGATGATGCGCATTTCACCGATCGCGATTTGCAGCTGTTGGAATCCATCTCGTCTCCAATCGCCGCTTCGTTAGAGAACGCTATGCTCTACGATGCGCTCGAGAAGACGACGAAGGCGAAGGAACGGATGGAGAGCGAGCTGCGCATTGCGACGGATATCCAGATGGGCTTCCTGCCCCGGGAAGGACTGCAGGCCGCGCACGAATCGGCCGCAGCCGAGACACGCGCTTATATTCGGCCGGCCCGGGAGGTCGGCGGGGATTTCTATGATTATTTTCGCATCGGTGAGAATAAGCTGTTCTTCGCTTTGGGCGACGTATCCGATAAAGGGATTCCGGCAGCGCTCTTCATGGCGGTCACCATGACGCTGTTGAAAGGAAAGATGGCTCCGGACATGTCGCCCGGCGAGCTGCTCACGTCCGTCAACCGCGAGCTGTACAAGGATGACTCGACCATGTTTGCTACCATTTTCTGCGGGGTATTGGACGTAAGCACAGGGAGCTTGCACTACAGCGACGGGGGGCATTGCCCGCCGTATCTGGTGCGGGAGAACGGGGACGTCGAGCAGCTCAAAGGAAAGAAGGGGCTGCCGCTTGGCGTCATGGATGACATGATCTATGCGGACAATGAGGCCTTCTTAGGCCTGGGAGACCGTATCGTCTTGTATACGGACGGCATTACGGAAGCGGAGGACCGGAAGCAGGAGCAGTACGGGTATTCGCGTCTGCATGAACGATTGAAGCGGGAGCTTGCAAGCAGTCAAGCCGAGCTGCTCGAGCGTCTGGTGCGGGACGTGGATATGTTCGCAAACGGGGCGGTGCAATCCGATGATATCGCGGTGCTCGTCGTCGATCGGAAGCGATTCAACATGTAACCTCAAACTTACAGCGGTATGATATAGTGGAATTATAGACTTCGTTGCGCTCAGAAACGGATGAGATAGGGGGCGCAAGCCATCCCCGATGGCATTTTTCCCAGCATTATCAAATCTAGGAGGGTTCATATGCCAATGCACCAATCGCGTATTAACAGGCAGCCAGATACTTCCCTACAGCGCCATCCTAACAAGAACAATGCCCAGCCGCAGCCGGCAGGATCGGACCTTATGAATATCCAGCGGACGATCGGCAACAAAGCGGTTGGCAGCATGCTTTCGATTCAGACGAAGATGACGGTCGGACCGGTTGGCGATGCCTATGAGCAGGAAGCGGATCGGGTCGGGAAAGAAGTGGCGGATCATATCGCAGCATCGGAAAGCAGCGGTGCATCGGCTGCCGTGCAGCGCAGCGAAAGCCCAGAAGCGGAAGAGGAAGAGCTGCAGATGAAGCCGTCGTCGGAGACGATCCAGCGGATGGAGGGCGAGGAAGCGGAAGAGGAAGAGCTGCAGATGAAGCCTTCGACGGAGACGATCCAGCGGATGGAAGGCGAGGAAGCGGAGGAGGAAGAGCTGCAGATGAAGCCTTCGAC